>JAAPAA010000149.1 GCA_012274165.1 Thiobacillaceae bacterium | reverse complement strand
TGCCGCGAATCTGGACTTCGCGGCAGCGGAGCGCATTGAAACCAGCGCTTCGGGCTTGTTGTCCTCGATGCCGACGAGAATTTCGCTGCTGCCGAGCAGGTACCGCATCACCGCCACGCCCTGCAGGATTTCGTCGGCGTGGGTGCGCATCAGCACATCGTCGCAGGTGATCCACGGCTCGCATTCGCCGCCGTTGATGATGAGCGTGGGGCAGGGGTAGGCCGCGCCGGGGTCGAGCTTGGTGGCGCTGGGAAACACCGCGCCGCCCAGACCGACCAGCCCCAGGTCGCGCAGCTGCACACGCAGTTCGTCCGGTGTCATGGCCTGGTAATCGAGCGGGGCGTGGTCTATCCATTCGTCGCGGCCGTCGGTTTCGATCGTGATGCACAGATCGGGCAGGCCGGAAATGTGCGGCACCGGCTGCATGTCGATGGCGCTGACGAGGCCCGAGCTGGACGCATGCACCGCCGCCGAGACGTTGCCGCTGGCAGCCGCGATCATCTGCCCTTTCAACACCCGGTCGCCTACGTTGACGATGGGTTTGGCGGTCTGGCCGATGTGCTGGTGCAGCGGGATCACCAGTTTTCTGGGCAGCGGCGCCGCGTGAATCGGGCGGCCGGTTGATTCTTCCTTGTGCCCGGGAGGGTGAACGCCACCCTTGAATTTGAACAGCTCGCGGCTCATGCGACGCGCTTCAGTTCAGCTGGTTTGATTTCGGCGGGCTTTATTTCATAGAGCGGATGCTTCCATTTCCAGTGCGGCAAGTCCTCGGCAATCGGCACCATGGAGATGCAGTCGACCGGGCACGGCGGCAGGCAAAGCTCGCAGCCGGTGCATTCCGCCGCGATGATGGTGTGCATCTGCTTGGCCGCGCCGGCAATCGCATCCACCGGACAGGCCTGAATGCAGAGCGTGCAGCCGATGCAGATCTGCTCGTCGATGAAAGCAACTGATTTGGGCTTGGGCGTGCCGTGGGTTTCGTCCAAAGATTTGGGATCGATCCCAAGCAGATCGGCCAGTTTCTTCACGCCTTCCTCGCCGCCCGGCGGGCACTGGTTGATATCCGCCTCGCCCTTGGCGATGGCTTCGGCATAGGGTTTGCAGCCAGGAAAGCCGCACTGGCCGCACTGGGTTTGCGGCAGGATGGCGTCGATCTTTTCCGCCAGCGGGTTGCCTTCCACCTTGAAGCGAATCGCCGACCAGCCCAGCACCAGCCCGGTTACGACGGCGATGCCGACCATTACCAGAATCGCAGTGAGCATTACTTGACCAATCCGGAAAAGCCCATGAAGGCCAGCGACATCAGCCCGGCGGTAATCATCGCAATGCTGGTGCCCTTGAACGGCGCGGGGATGTCGCAGGTTTCCAGCCGTTCACGTATCCCCGCAAACAGGATCAGCACCAGCGTAAAGCCGAGCGCCCCACCTGCGCCGAAGAACAGCGACTCGATGAAGCCGTGTTGCTCCTGCGCGTTCAGCAGCGGAATTCCCAGCACCGCGCAGTTGGTGGTAATCAACGGCAGGTAAATTCCCAGCACCTGATACAGCACCGGGCTGGACTTGTGGATGAACATCTCGGTGAACTGCACGATCCCGGCGATCACCACGATGAACGACAGCGTGCGCAGGTAAACCAGTTCAGTGCCGAGCAGGTATTCGTTGACGAGGTAGCTGGCGCCCGACGCCAGCGTCAGCACGAAGGTCGTCGCCAGCCCCATGCCGATTGCCGCTTCCAACTTTTTCGACACGCCCATGAACGGACACAGGCCGAGAATCTTGGCCATCACGATGTTGTTGACGAACACCGTGGAAATGAGGATGAGGAGGTAGGTTTCCAAAGCAGGCGATCCGGGGGAATGGCGCATTATCCGCCGATGTGGCGGTAGGGTTCAACCCTGCACGCGCAATGTGTTTGATGAAAATCAGGTCGGCACGAGGGGTGCCAGACGCACCATCGAGCGCGCCCGGCAGCGGTGGCAGGTCAAATCTCGATCTGCGTACCCAGCTCGACCACCCGGTTGATCGGCAACTTGAAAAACCGCATGGCCGATTCGGCGTTTTGCGCCATGGTCGCGAACAGGTTTTCGCGCCAAAGCGCCATGCCCGGCATCTTGGTGGGGATCAGGGTTTCGCGCGACAGGAAGAAGCTGGTTTCCATCATGGCGAAATGCAGCCCCAGGGCGTCGCATAATTTGAGCGCCTTGGGAATGTCCGGCTCTTCCCGGAAACCGAAGCGGATTTCCATCCGGTAAAAGCCGCTGCCGAGTTCGGTCAGGCGGATGCGCTCCGCGTCACGGATGGTCGGCACTTCCTCGGTGATGGCGCGCAGGATCACCACGCGTTCGTGCAGCACCTTGTTGTGCGAAAGGTTGTGCAGCAGGGCATGCGGCACGCCCTTGCCGGTGGCGTGCAGAAAGATGGCAGTGCCCGGCACGCGATGATGCTCGAAGGCAGCGATGCCCTCGATGAAGTTGTCCAGATCGATATCGTCGCTTTGCATCCGCTGGAAAAGCAGTTCGCGGCCGCGTTTCCAGGTGGTGAGCAGGGTAAACACCAGCAGCCCGATGGCCAGCGGAAACCAGCCGCCATGAATGATTTTGGGCACGTTGGCGCCAAAGAAGGCAAGGTCGATGACAAGGAAAAAAGCCGCGCCGCCGATGGCGGTGGGAAGCGACCATTTCCATAAGGCCCATGCCACCGTGAAGGCCAGAATGGTGTCGATTGCCATGGTGCCGGTCACGGCGATGCCATAGGCCGAGGCCAGGTTGCTGGAGGAACGGAAACCCAGGATCAGGATTGCCACGCCCGTCAGCAGCGTCCAGTTGATGAAGGGAATGTAAATTTGCCCGATGGCCTGATCCGACGTGTGGCGCACCTGCATGCGGGGGAGATAGCCCAGCAGGTTGGCCTGGCGGGTAACGGAAAACGCGCCGGAAATGACCGCTTGCGATGCGATCACGGTAGCCAGTGTCGCCAGCGCGATCAGCGGATACAAGGCCCATTCCGGCGCCAGCAGATAAAACGGATTCTTGGCGGCACTGGCATCGCGCAGCAGCAGGGCGCCCTGGCCCAGATAGTTGAGCGTGAGTGCGGGAAAGACAAAGCCCAGCCAGGCATACCGAATCGGCCGTTTGCCGAAGTGGCCCATGTCCGCATACAGCGCCTCGCCGCCGGTAACGGCCAGCACCACCGCGCCGAGGATGATCAGGCCGGTGATGCCGTGGACTTGAAAATAGGCGAGCCCCTGCAGTGGATTGAAAGCCACCAGTACCGCTGGCGTCTGCGCAATGCTCAGCACGCCCAGCAGCGCCAATACGCCGAACCAGAGAATCATGACCGGGCCGAACAGTTTTCCAACCGACGCGGTGCCTTGGCCCTGGATGATGAACAATGCCACCAGCACGCTCAATGCAATGGGGATGACGTAGTGATGCAAGCCGGGCGCAGCGACTTCCAGGCCTTCCACGGCGGACAGCACCGAGATGGCGGGGGTGATCATGCTGTCGCCATAGAACAGTGCGGCACCGAACAGCCCCAGGGTGAGCAAGGCCCATTTGCGCCGCGAATCCGTGTGGAACACGCGCTGGGTCAATGCGATCAGCGCCATGATGCCGCCTTCGCCCTTGTTGTCGGCGCGCATGATGAAGATCACATATTTCAGCGACACCACCAGGATCAGTGCCCACAGCATGAGCGACAGCACGCCCAGAATATTGCCGGGATTGATGTCCGCGCCATGCGGGCCGGTGAAGGCTTCCTTCAACGCATACAGCGGGCTGGTACCGATATCGCCGAAGACCACGCCAATCGCGCCAAGCGCCAGGGTGTGCAGCTTGTTGCTGTGGGAATCGTCGCTTTGAGAAGGAGGGGCGCTCATTGATTTAGGGTGTCGCGGCAGGAAGACCCGGGTGGGCGGTGGGTGATTCTAGTCAGAATGGTTGCGGAGAGGGGAAGCTTTTGGTGGAATTGACGACTCGGTGCCACGTGCGCGTGGCCAGGCAGAGACAATGCCGGGAGAAATGATGCGTTCCGGCTGATGCAAACCGGCCTTGACAATCAGCCGAGCGCCTTGCCGCTGGCTCAGAAGTTGTAATACTTGCTCAGGAACTCGTTCCATGGCTGGTAGTGCTAGCCGTGCAGGCAAGTAGCAATAGGCAATAGCCCGGGCGATGCCGGAAGATCGCGCGCCAGGCGCGGTACCGCGTCCAGTTTCAATCCGCGCCCGGCCGTGAGGCCGGGCGATG
>JAAPAA010000148.1 GCA_012274165.1 Thiobacillaceae bacterium | reverse complement strand
GTGATGGTATGCGTTCAATCCGAAAGGAACGACTTGTTAAGCAACGCGGCATCTGGCGGCATGGGAACCAACTCGTGGGTGAAGCAGTGTGCAACCCGCAAGTGGCTGCTGGAGACGCCCGATGATTTCACTGGAGTCACTCTCCGTTTCTGTGATTGGGCGCCGACGGAACACACCCACATGGTGCAAAACCGCATACCTGATTGTCCTGTGGCCGTCTGCTGCCAGGTGCCGCTTGCTTAACTCAAAAACCCAACAGCGATGAACCAACCGACCAAGACCCAACGCATCATCGGCCTGGACATGCATCCGGACGTGTTTGCCGCGGCGGCCTTGAGTGGCCGCGACGCGAGCCAGTCCCGCGTGGACTGGATCCATGATCGGCAAGCAACCGCCGGGCTCGAAGGCTGGGCGAAAAAACACCTCCAGCCCGGCGACGTCGTCGTGCTGGAAGCCTCCGGCAACAGCTTCGCGGTCGCCGCGCGGCTGCACGCCTGCGGCCACACGGCGCTGGTGCTGGAAAGCGCGCAAGCCGGCAAAATCCGGGACAACTTCTGCAACGACGACCGCCACAGCGCCGTGAAACTGGCGCGCGTTTACCAGAGCGGCCTGGCCAAGGAAGTCTGGCAGCCCGACGCGAAGACGCGCGAATACCGCGAAGTGTTCTTCGCCCACCGCAACGCCGTGAAAGACGCCACGCGGGGCCGCAACCGCATCCACGCCTTCCTGAACGAACACTGCGTGCGCCTGCCGGCCGGCACCCGCCTGACCGAGCCGAGCGGCGAGACGACCGCCCGGGCCGCCCGGGCGTGGACTCCGCTGCAACTCGATCTGCTGACGCAAAAGTTCGCCCAGTTGCGCGAAGTCGAAGCGCGCCGCCAGCAGCTGGAAAAAATCATGGTGCGGGAGCTCGCGGCGAACGCCCGCTGGGCCAGCCTGTGGCGGCTGATGGGCATCCGGCACCGGGTGGCCTTCGCCTTGATGGCGATGGTGGGCGACATCCACCGCTTCCCCACCGCCAAAAAACTGGTCGGCTACTTCGGCCTCGCGCCGCGCAAGGACCAGTCCGGCCAGGACGCGAAAGGTCGCGACACCGGCCTCGGCGGCTTCGGCCGCGGCGACGTGCGCGGCCTGTTGCTGCAAAGCGCGCACAACGCACTCCTCCAACGCGACAGCCCACTGCACACGTGGGGCTGGAAACTGCTGCTGAAGAAGCATCGCAACGAAGCCGCGGCGGCGGTGGCGCGCAAGCTGACCGTGTCGGTCTGGCACCTGCTGATGGGCCACTTCACGCCCTTGGTCGAAGCCTCCGCGCACCTGCGCACCAAGCTCCTCAAGCTCGCCACTGTCATCGGCAAACCCGGCCTCAAGGACCTCGGCTTCACTAACCGCGACGCCTTCGTCGACGCTCAAATCAAATCACTTCAACTTTCCACTTGATTGACCGCATACCTGTAATCCGTGGTTGAAGATCGGGTCATGACGCTGGGACCGGAGACCGGTCCTACTCCGGCACCAGCTCCGGGACGATCGGGCGGCCGTTCTCGCGGCGGATTGATTCGAGGTTTTCGCGGATCAGTGCGCCCATCGACTCGCAGCGCAGGTAATCCTTCCGGTCGTAGTGCGCGGCGAGTTCCTCGCGGAGCTGGTGGATCTTTGCGACGGGCGAGATGTGGTCGCGGGCCATGTCGTGGAGCAGCAGGCCCAGCCGCTCGGACGCGAGGTGCGCGCGCTGGAGGATGATCGCCTGCTCCTCGCGCTTGTATTGGTTCGCGGTCTCGGGATGCAGGTGGCGGATGCAGAACTTCACCAGCGGCGTGTTCTCCTTGAAAAACTGCGGCAGGTAAAAGTTTTTGCGCCCGTTGTAGCTCTGCTGGTCAAAATCCATCGCGCGCAGCCGGATTTGCCAGTCGTCGAAATCAGGCGTGAGCAGGACGACAAAGTTGTAGCTGCGCATGTCGCCGAGCAGGCGGACGAAGCAGCGCTCGTTGAACTTCACGACCTCCTTGGCCACGCGGATCGGGCGCAGCTCCTTGTGCTGGAGCCAGTGGCCGATGAACACGTCGCCGGGCAGCCCGACGATGTGCTCCTCCACGAGTGTGGAGCCGTGCGTGATGAAGTTAAGCCGGTTCGGGGAGAGGAGATGCTCGAGCTCGAGACCGTAAACGCGCGACGCGTCGGCCTTCTTGAGGTAGAAATAGTCCTGATTGTCGTTGTAGGCATTGACGATTCGCACGCGAAACGGCGTCGAGTTGCCGAAGGTGCAGAAATCGATCCGGTCCACGTAAAGGTGGCTGAACACGGAGGTGTCGCCGTCGGTGCGGAGGAGCGCGTAGATCTGCTTCAGGTCCTCGTTGAGGGTGCGCATCGTGTCGGGATCGTAGATGACGGTGTCCCAGAGCGTGGGCTTGCCGGCCTCGTCGTTGAGCGGAATGCCCTCTTGAAAGCCGAGCATGCGCTCGTAGGTCACGGGGAGCACGCGCTCGCGGCGGTAGCGCCGGAGATAGGCGCGCAGGTCGTCGCGGATGGGAAAGCTCGGTTTTTTATCCGTGCGGGGAAAATCCTGGGCGGGCGGCGCGTTCGCGTCCATGCGCGCGAACGTGAGGGCCGGCGCAAGGGTTGGCAACCACGCGCGGACCGCCCAGGTGCATGCTGACGAGCCAGTTTCTCACGATGAGGCTATGGTTGACAGCGTCCAATCCACCACCAGCGACCGACCATCAGGGCGCAAAAGTTCCGTGCAGGTCATTGGGCGAATGGCATCCCGAGTCTCGCGCTTGGTCGCGCTGTTGCACACTTTGCGCTCGTGAGCGACTCGCGGCTACTCGGCGCTGGCATCTATACTGTCCCGGAGGCATCCCGCCTCACTCGGGTGAGTTCCGCTCGGATTCGACGCTGGCTGAAGGGATACGAATTCAAGTCGAAGCGGGAACGCCACCATTCCAATCCCGTCTGGACGGGGCAGTTCGGCGCCCTGGACGACAAGCTGGCCGTGGGATTCATGGATCTGATGGAGATTCGCTTTGTTCGCGCGTTTCTGGAACGCGGCGTGAGTTGGAAGACGATGCGCGAGGCGCATGTCGCCGCGAAGGTGAAGCTCGGAACCGACCACCCTTTTTGCGCCCATCGGTTTGCCACGGACGGCCGGGCCATCCTGCTCCAGCAGGCCCAAGAGTCCGGCGATGGCTGCCTGATCAATATCACCGACGATCAGCGCGAGTTTGAGCGCATCGTGGCGCCGTTTCTCAAGGAACTCGAATTCGACGGCGGCGTCACTCGCTGGTGGCCGCTGGGCCGGGCGCGCGAGGTGGTGGTCGATCCGATCCGGAATCTGGGCCAGCCGACCGTGAATCGCTCGGGCGTTCCCACCCGGGTGCTGGCGCGTAGTGTCAAGGCCAACGGCTCCATCGAGTCCGTGGTGCGCTGGTTCGAGGTCGCGCCGGAGGAAGTCCGCGATGCGGTGGAGTTCGAGCGAACGCTGGCGGCGTGAGGCTCTTCTTCGACAACAACCTGTCGCCGAAGCTCGCCCGCAGCCTGGATGCGCTGGTGCAGCCGGAGCATCGGGTGGTTCATCTCAAGGAGCGGTTTGCCGCCCACACCGCCGACGAAGTGTGGATGCGGGCGCTCGCCGCCGAGCCCGATTGGGTGATTGTTTCGGGCGATCTGCAGATTCGGAAAACCCCTCACGAAATCAAAGCGTGGCAGGAGGCGGGGCATACCACTTTTTTCCTGAAGAAAGGCTGGATCGACCTGCCGTGCTGGGAC
>JAAPAA010000147.1 GCA_012274165.1 Thiobacillaceae bacterium | reverse complement strand
TCTATAAGGAGTGCGTGATGAAGAAAACGATCGTTCTGCTATTGCTGGGCTTGCTGGTTAGCCAACAGGCATTCGCCGAGGAAGAGGGTGTCGCGGAGAAAGTCGGCAACAGCATCAAAAAGGGGGGCGAGGCTGCCGGCCACGGTATTGAAACAGGAATCAATGCCACCGAAAAGGGATTGAAGAAAGGCGCGGAGGCGACTGGCAAGGGGCTGGAGACGGCGGGCCAGTGGATCGAGAAAAAAGTGCACGGCGACGAGTAGGGAAAGGCAATCAAGAGATGCGTAAATTTACTGTGCTGGATGGATTGGTTGCACCGCTGGATCGTGCCAATGTGGACACCGATGCGATCATCCCCAAGCAATTTTTGAAATCGATCAAGCGCAGCGGCTTCGGCCCCAACCTGTTTGACGAATGGCGCTATCTCGATCACGGCGAGCCCGGCAAGTCGAATCACGACCGTCCGCTGAATCCCGATTTCGTGCTGAACCAGCCGCGCTATCAGGGCGCATCCGTATTGCTTGCGCGCGACAACTTCGGTTGCGGATCGAGCCGCGAGCACGCGCCGTGGGCGCTGGAGGATGCGGGCTTTCGCACCATCATTGCGCCGTCGTTCGCCGACATCTTCTTCAACAACTGTTTCAAGAACGGCATCCTGCCGATCGTGCTGGATGCCGCCATCGTGGATCAACTGTTCAAGGAATGTGATGCCAATGAGGGCTACGCGCTGTCGGTTGATCTGGACCAGCAGACCGTCACCACGCCCACCGGCGAAAGCATTCCCTTTACCGTGGATGCGGGGCGCAAACATCGCCTGTTCAATGGCCTGGACGATATCGGTTTGACGCTGTTGCAGGCGGACAAGATCGCAACCTACGAAGCGCGGCGCAAGCTCGAAGCGCCGTGGTTATTTGCGTGATTTTTTATCCCCGAAGAACACGAGGATTCGCGTAGAAAAACATTCTCGCGTTTCTTCGCGTCCTTTATGCCCTTCGGGTGTTCGCGGACAAACAAGGTTTAAAACATGAAAATTGCAGTTCTCCCCGGCGACGGTATCGGTCCGGAAATCGTCGCACAGGCGGTCAAGGTGCTCGACGTTCTTAAAAGCGACGGCGCGAAAATCGAAATGGAAAGCGCGCCTATCGGCGGCGCAGGCTACGACGCAGCAGGCGACCCGCTGCCGGAAGCCACGCTGAAGCTCGCGCGCACAGCCGACGCGGTGCTGCTCGGTGCTGTCGGCGGGCCGCAGTACGATGCGCTTGACCGCCCGCTGCGCCCCGAGCGCGGCCTGCTGCGCATCCGCAAGGAACTGAACCTGTTCGCCAACCTGCGCCCGGCCTTGCTGTATCCCGAACTGGCTTCCGCGTCGTCGCTGAAACCCGAAGTGGTGTCGGGCCTCGATCTGATGATCGTGCGCGAACTCACGGGCGATGTGTATTTTGGCCAGCCGCGCGGGATTGAAATCCGGAATGGCGAACGCGTCGGTTTCAACACCATGCTGTATTCAGAATCCGAGGTGCGTCGCGTCGCCCATGTAGCGTTCGGCATCGCGATGAAACGCGGCAAAAGACTCTGCTCGGTGGAAAAAGCCAACGTGCTGGAATGCTCCGAGCTGTGGAAGGAAGTGATGATCGAGGTGTCGAAAGACTACCCAGAGGTCGCGCTGTCCCACATGTACGTCGACAACGCGGCGATGCAGCTGATTCGCGCGCCGAAACAGTTCGATACCATGGTCACCGGCAATATTTTCGGCGACATCCTGTCCGATGCAGCCTCAATGCTGTCCGGTTCGATCGGCATGTTGCCGTCGGCTTCGCTGGATGAAAACAACAAGGGCATGTACGAACCGATCCACGGCTCCGCCCCCGATATTTCGGGCAAGAACCTGGCGAATCCGCTGGCGACCATCCTTTCTGTGGCGATGATGTACCGCTATACCTTTGCCGATCTGGCTACTGCCGACCGCATTGAAAGCGCGGTGAAGAAAGTGATCGCGCAGGGTTTGCGCACGGGCGACATCTGGACCGAAGGCACGCAGAAAGTGTCGTGCAGCGAGATGGGCGACGCGGTCGTGAAGGCATTGTGAGATTTATCCGCGCAGGACAAGATTTTCTGGAGACTGAAAAATGATGAAAGTAGGGTTGATCGGCTGGCGCGGCATGGTGGGTTCCGTGTTGATGGGACGGATGAAGGAAGAACACGAT
Source organism: Thiobacillaceae bacterium (assembly GCA_012274165.1). Lineage (GTDB taxonomy): Bacteria > Pseudomonadota > Gammaproteobacteria > Burkholderiales > Thiobacillaceae > Thiobacillus. Next base: position 10,924 of record JAAPAA010000147.1, on the reverse strand, counting down.
TTCGACTTGATCGATCCGGTGTTTTTCACCACCTCCAATGTGGGCGGAAAAGGCCCCGATATTGGCAAAGACGTCCCCGCACTCAAGGACGCAATGTCCATCGACGAACTGAAGCAATGCGACGCCATCATTACCGCGCAGGGCGGCGACTACACCCAGGAGGTGTACCCGAAACTGCGCGCGGCGGGCTGGAACGGCTACTGGATCGACGCCGCTTCGACGCTGCGGATGAAGGATGACGCCATCATCATCCTCGACCCGGTCAACAAGCCGGTGATCCAGAACGGGATTGCGAACGGCACCAAAACCTACGTTGGCGGCAACTGCACGGTGTCGCTGATGCTGATGGCGATGGGCGGCCTGTTCGACGCAGGGCTGGTCGAATGGGTGTCGCCGATGACCTATCAGGCGGCGTCGGGTGCCGGCGCGCGCAATATGCGCGAACTGATTGCGCAAATGGGCGCGATCAACGCCGAAGTGAAAACCCTGCTCGACGATCCGGCTTCGGCCATTCTCGACATCGACCGCAAGGTGGCCGATTTCATCCGCTCCGACCGCTACCCGACCGATGCCTGGCCGGTGCCGCTGGCGGGCAACCTGATTCCGTGGATCGATGTCGCGCTCGAATCTGGCCAGTCGAAGGAAGAATGGAAAGCACAGGTCGAAGCCAACAAGATCATGGGCCGCAGCGCCAACCCGATTCCGATCGACGGCCTCTGCGTGCGCGTCGGCGCGATGCGCTGCCACTCGCAGGCGCTGACCATCAAGCTGACCAAAGACGTGCCGCTGGACGATATTCACGGCCTGCTGGCGGCGCACAACGACTGGGTCAAAGTGGTGCCGAACGACCGCGAGATCACCATGCGCGAACTCACCCCGGCGGCGGTGACCGGTACGCTGACGGTGCCGATCGGGCGGATGCGCAAGCTCAACCTCGGGCCGCAATACCTGACCGCGTTTACCGTGGGCGATCAGTTGCTGTGGGGCGCGGCGGAACCGTTGCGCCGTATGTTGCGTATCCTGCTGGAAGCCTGAGCGAATCAGGTTTGAACGCAGCCAGTTCAGACTTGGTGCGATTCATGCATTAAAGATTGTGCGCGTTGAGCCGTCAATAATGGCGTCTAGGATTCAACAGCCCCGCTGAGCAGGGCGAAAATGGAGAAACGGGATGAAATTGAAGCGCTTCACCACCCAACTGGTGGCCGCAGGACTGATTACCCTGCCGCTCATGGTGCATGCCGCCGGGCTCGGCAAAATGTCAGTCAGTTCGGCGTTGGGGCAACCGCTCGCGGCCGAGATTGAATTGTTTGCAGCTGACAAGGCTGAGTTCGATAGCCTGTCGGCCAGTCTGGCTTCCGATCAGGCTTTCCGTGATGCGCATGTCGAGTTTGCTCCGGTGCTCTCTTCCCTGCGTTTTTCCGTCGAGAAAAAGTCCAACGGCAAATCGGTATTGAAGGTGACTTCAAGCCGTCCGGTGAATGATCCGTTTGTGGACATGCTGGTCGAGCTGAACTGGGCATCCGGTCGCCTAGTGCGTGAATACACGATGTTGCTTGACCCGCCCGGCATGGCAGTCCAGCAATCGGTGGCGCCGGTGGTAGTGACGCCGACCAAGGTTCCGGCTACCAAGCCTGCACCTGCACCCGTTGCACAAGAACAGGCGCCTGCAGCAGCCAAAGCCCCGACCCCTGCTGCGTCCAAAGCATCGGCACCAGCGCCCAAACCCGCTGCGGCACCCGCTGCGCCGGACCATGTGGCAGTTAAACGCGGTGATACGCTGGGTGGAATAGCGAAGCAGGTGCGCTCGTCAGGTGTCAGCCTTGAGCAGGCACTGGTCGGGCTTTACCGCGAGAACCCCAAGGCCTTTGCCGGCAACATGAACCGCATGAAATCCGGCGTGACGCTGGCTGTGCCATCGGCAGAAAAGGCCGCCAGTATCCCGCAACAGGAAGCAGTACGCGAAATCAAACTGCAGTCTGACGACTGGCGTGCGTATCGCCAGAGCCTTGCTGGCGCTGTGAAAGAAGCGCCTGCGGCCAAGCCTGCGCCGAGCCAGGCCAGTAGCGGCAAGGTCACACCCAAGGTCGAAGATCACGCCAAACCGGCGCCCGAAGCCCAGAAAGATGTGTTGAAGCTGTCGAAAGTCACGCCGCCGGCAGCCGCCGCAGCAGGCAAGGCGGACGAGAAGCGTGCCTTGCAGGAAAAGCAGGATAAATTGCGCGCGCAGGAAGAAGATGCGATTGCTCGCCAGAAAACCCTGAAGGAATCTGAACAGCGTGCAGCCATGCTGGAAAAACAGATTCAGGATGCGCAGAAGCTGATTGAAATGCAGGAACAGGCAAAAAAAGCACCGCCTGCGCCCAAGATTGTGGCCCCAGCGGTTGCGCCTGCGGTACCAGCGCCCAAACCCGCACCCCAAAAGCCCGCGCCCGCGCCTGTCGCGGCTGTCGAAGCGCCTGCCGAGCCCAGCGAAAACTGGTACACCCCCCTGCTGGCCAACCCGATGTATTGGGGCGGCGGACTTGCTGCCCTGGGTTTGGGTGGCGCACTGTGGTGGATGATGGCGGGCGGTAGTCGTCGCCGTAAAACCGGCACTGCTCTTGACGACAGCATCATGAGCGGCGGCGATGTGCGTCCGACTTCTGTGATGGGTGGCGCCGCATCGGGTGGCAGCATCAATACCGGCGACACCTCCTTCCTCACTGATTTCAGCCAGGCTGGGCTGGGCACAATCGATACCCATGACGTCGATCCGATCGCCGAAGCCGAGGTCTACATGGCGTATGGGCGTGATGCGCAAGCCGAGGAAATCCTCAAGGAAGCGATCAGCAAAAACCCGGATCGCCCCGAGGTTCGCGTCAAGTTGCTGGAGGTTTATGCGGCGCGCCGCAATACCACCGCGTTCGAAGCGGTCGCCGGTGAGTTGTATGCCTCGCTCGGCAACAAGCAGAGCCCGCTGTGGGACAAGGCGTGTGAAATGGGCCGCAGCATCGACCCGACCAACCCGCTGTACGGTGGCGTACAGGCGACTTCCCCTGCTGTTGCTGCGGTGGAAACTGTGGCAGCAACTGCTGTCATCGCAGGGGGTGCAGTGGCGGTTGAGGCTGAGCCGTTCGTGGCCGAAGCGCCGGCCGGGGTAGTCCCGAATGTGCTGGAGGAATCCGACCTCGATCTGGAAATCAAGTCCGACCCGGTGACAGCCAGCGCGCCGCTGGAGTTTGAATCAGCAGGACATGCCCTTGATTTTGATACACCGCCTGTAGCCGCCCCTGCCTATCAGGAAGCGGACAGCCAGGGTCTGGATTTCGATTTGCCCGATCTGGATTTGCCTGCGGCAGATGCGGACGATCTGAAACTGGATCTGGATCTGGGTTTGGAGGAAGACAATGGCCCGGTCAGCAAATTCGACTTCAGCGGTCTTGATCTCGATCTGGGCGATGCGGGTGGCAACGAACTCGAGCTCGACGAGGTCGGTACCAAACTTGACTTGGCTCGTGCCTACGTTGAAATGGGCGACAAGGAAGGCGCGCGCGAAATCCTGACCGAAGTGCTGGCCGAAGGCAGCGACAAGCAAAAAGCCGATGCGAAAGGTTTGATGGGTTCGCTTGGCTAACTGTCCTCATCCGGCCGCCCGCATCCTGTTGTGGTGCGGGTGGGCAGTGGCGGTGGAACGCGCTGCCTTGCCCGGGCTCTCTTTCCTGGCCGTCGCCACCGCGACGGCCTTTCTGTTTGCGCCCGTCCGCTTTCAATTGTTGCGACTGCTGCGGCGCACCCGCTGGCTGCTGGCGGTATTGCTGCTGACTTACGCGTTCAGCATTCCGGGAACAGCGCTGTGGCCGATGCTGGCATGGGCGAGCCCAAGCATCGAGGGCGTGCAGCAGGGCGCGCTGCGCGCCGGACGCCTGGTGTTGATGCTGGCTGGGCTGGCGATGCTGCTGGCCTACACGACACGTCCGCGCCTGATTTACGGCTTGTATGCGCTGGCCCGGCCGCTGACCTGGCTCGGTTTCGACCGCCGCGCTTTTGCGGTGCGCCTGGGATTGACGCTGGATTACGTCGAGCACGCGCCCCCAGCCACGCGCTGGCTGGATACCTTGCGCGCGCCCTTGCCTGACGAAGCATCCCCCACGCTTTACGCCCTGAATGTGGAGCGCTGGCAAAGCTGTGACGTCGCCGTCATACTCGCGGGCTTGTTGCTTGCCGTGTTGAGTTGAGTCGTCCCGTATGAGAATTGTTTTGGGCCTGGAATATTGCGGCGTCGGCTTTTGCGGCTGGCAGTCGCAGCTGCAGGGCTGCGGCGTGCAGGATGCGCTGGAAACGGCCATGGCGGCGATCGGCGGTGAAAAAATCCGCGTCACCACCGCCGGCCGCACCGATACCGGCGTCCACGCGGCGTTTCAGGTGGTGCATTTCGACACCGACGTGACGCGCCCGTTGACGGCCTGGGTGCGTGGCGTCAACAGCCATTTGCCCGCAGGCATCGCCGTATTGTGGGCACGTGAGGTGAACGAGGATTTTCATGCGCGCTTCGGCGCCATGCAGCGCGGCTATCGTTATGTGCTGCTGAACCACCCGGTGCGCCCGGGGCTGAATCAGGGCTTGATCGGCTGGCATCACAACCCGCTCGATGCGGCGGCGATGAACGCGGCGGCAGCACTGCTGATCGGTCAACACGACTTTACTGCCTTTCGCGCGGCCGAATGCCAGGCCAAATCGCCCGTCAAGGATCTGCAACGGCTGCAGATCGAGCGGCGCGGTGACTATCTGTTATGTGACTTTCGCGCCGATGGCTTCCTGCACCACATGGTGCGCAACCTGATGGGCAGCCTGATCCAGGTTGGCGCAGGCGCGCATCCGCCGGCGTGGGTACGCGAAATCCTCGACGGCCGCGACCGCGCGCGCGCTGCGCCCACGTTCGACGCTGCCGGGCTGTACCTCACCCACATCCGCTATCCTGCACACTTTGCCTTGCCGGAAACCTCTGAACGATGGCTGTTCGCGTAAAAATCTGCGGCATCACCCGTTTGCCGGATCTGCACGCCGCCTGCGCTGCCGGGGCGGACGCGCTGGGCTTTGTGTTTTATGAAAAAAGCCCGCGCAACGTGTCGATCGAGACGGCTGCTGCCTTGTTGCGCGCGATGCCGCCGTTCGTACAATCAGTCGGCTTGTTTGTGAATGCTGAGCCGGCATTCATCGCCGCCGTACTCGAAGCGGTCCCGCTCGACCTGTTGCAGTTTCACGGCGACGAAACGCCCGAAGCCTGTGAACGCCACGGCCGGCCTTATATCAAGGCGGTGCGGGTCAATCAGGACACGGATTTGTTAAAATGCGCGGCTGAGTTTGATTCGGCGCGCGGACTGTTGCTCGATGCCTATGTGCCGGGCGTCGCAGGCGGCACCGGCGAACGTTTCGACTGGGGCCTGATCCCGCCGGGTTTGCCAGGTTCGGTCATTCTGTCGGGCGGGCTGACGCCGGATAACGTCGCGGAAGCAGTACGCCAGGTGCGCCCCTGGGCAGTCGATGTGTCCTCCGGCGTAGAAGCAACGATGCTTGTAAATGGGGTGGCAGTTGCCACCAAGGGCATCAAGGACGCGCAGAAGATCGCGCAATTCATAGCGAAAGCGAAAGCATCATGAAGCTGACTGATTTTCCCGATTCCCACGGCCACTTTGGCCCATATGGCGGTATCTTCGTCGCCGAGACATTGATGGCGGCGCTCGACGAGCTGCGCGTCGAATACGAAAAGGCGCGTAGCGATCCCGCCTTTCAGGCCGAATTCGAATACGAATTGAAGCACTACGTCGGTCGCCCCAGCCCGGTGTATCACGCCAAGCGCTTGAGCGAGGAATACGGCGGCGCGCAGATTTATCTCAAGCGCGAAGACCTCAATCACACGGGCGCACACAAGATCAACAACACCATCGGCCAGGCCTTGCTGGCACGGCGCATGGGCAAGAAACGCGTCATCGCCGAGACCGGGGCCGGCCAGCACGGCGTCGCCTCGGCCACCGTCGCCGCGCGCTACGGCATGGAATGCGTGGTCTACATGGGCGCCGAGGACGTCGCCCGCCAGTCGCCCAACGTCTTCCGCATGAAGCTTCTGGGCGCCACCGTGGTGCCGGTGTCGTCGGGTTCGAAGACGCTGAAGGACGCGTTGAACGAGGCGATGCGCGACTGGGTCACCAACGTCGAATCGACCTTCTACATCCTTGGCACCGCTGCCGGCCCGCATCCCTACCCCATGCTGGTGCGCGACTTCCAGTGCGTGATCGGCCGCGAAGCCATCGTGCAAATGCAGGAGCAGGCCAGTCGCCAGCCCGATTGCGTGGTGGCGTGCGTTGGCGGCGGCTCGAATGCCATCGGCATTTTTTACCCTTATCTGGCGCACCCCGGCGTGAAGCTGATCGGCGTCGAAGCGGGTGGCTCCGGCATTGCCTCGGGCAAACATGCCGCGCCGCTGTCGGCCGGCACGCCGGGCATCCTGCACGGTTTCCGCAGCTACCTGATGCAGGACGAAAACGGCCAGATCATCGAAACCCATTCGGTATCGGCCGGCCTTGATTACCCTGGCGTTGGCCCCGAACACAGCTGGTTGAAAGACGAACACAAGGCCGAATACGTCGCCATCAACGACGATGAAGCGATGGCCGCGTTCCATGACCTGTGCAAGTTTGAGGGCATCATCCCCGCGCTGGAATCCAGCCACGCCGTCGCCCACGCCAAGAAACTCGCGCCGACGATGAAGAAGGACCAGATCATTCTGGTGAACCTGTCCGGGCGCGGCGACAAGGACATCAACACCGTGGCGAAACTGTCGGGGATGACGCTGTAACACAATGAGCAAGCTGGAAAAGATACTTGACCAGATTTTGCGAGGTGGAAGTGATCAGAACATTGCTTTTGATGATCTGATTTATTTGCTTGAGAGTCTTGGTTTTGAACAGCGGATGAAAGGCAGCCACCATTTGTTCAGCAAGGATGGGGTTTTCGAAATCATTAATATTCAGCCTGCTGGAAGCAAGGCCAAGCCATATCAGGTCAAGCAGGTCAGGGGCATCGTTGTGGAATATAAACTGGCAGGAGAATGAACATGTATCGATATGAAATCATTCTGTACTGGAGCGCAGAAGACGCGGCGTTTATCGCCGAGGTGCCGGAGTTGCCCGGCTGCATGGCGCATGGCGACACGCAGGATGAAGCCTTGCATCAAGCCCAGGAGGCGATGGCTGGCTGGATTGAAGTTGCGCAGGAACTTGGACGCACCATTCCTGAGCCGCGCGGACGATTGATGTATGCGTGACGGCTTGAATGCCGTTGCAATGTTGCATCAGGGCTGTCCTGAATTCGATGGGTTTTTTTGTAGTTCCGATCAGTCTGTTTCGACGACGACTGAGTTTAGATTGAGTACACCATGAGCCGTATTGGCCAAACATTTGCCGCGCTCAAGGCGCAAAACAGGAAAGCGCTGATCCCTTTCATCACCGCAGGCGATCCCGGTCGCGGGCTGACGGTGCCGCTGATGCATGCGCTGGTCGAGGCCGGCGCGGACATCATCGAGCTGGGGGTGCCGTTTTCGGACCCGATGGCGGATGGGCCGGTGATCCAGCGTGCGTCGGAACGGGCGCTGGCGAACAAGATCGGTCTGAAGGATGTGCTGGTCATGACGGCGGAATTCCGCAAGATCAACACGACGACGCCGGTGGTGCTGATGGGCTATGCCAATCCGGTCGAGCGCATGGGCTATGAAACGTTTGCCCAGGCGGCGAAGGCGGCGGGAGTGGATGGGGTGCTGACGGTGGACATCCCGCCGGAGGAGTCGGGTGGGGTGTCGGACGTGTTCAAGGCGGCCGGGCTGGATCCGATTTTCCTGCTGTCGCCGACCACGCCCGAGTCGCGGATCGAGATGGTGGCGGCCGCAGCCGGCGGATTCATCTATTACGTATCGCTCAAGGGCGTGACCGGATCGGCCAACCTCAACATGGAAGAGGTCGCGCAGAAAATTGCCACCATCCGTCGCCACTGCGACTTGCCGGTCGGCGTCGGCTTCGGCATCCGCGACGCGGCGACCGCCGAGGCGGTGGCGCGCATCGCCGATGCAGTGGTGGTGGGCAGTCGCATCGTCAATGAAATTGAAACTTCGCCGGAGAGTGAAGTGGTCAGCCGTGTGAAAACGCTGGTGCAGGATTTGCGCCGCGGTGTTGACGCGGCATCAAAGTAAATTTAAATAAGCGAGCGGAGAAACGAATGAGCTGGTTCCAGAAAATCCTGCCGCCGAAGATCAAGCGGCGTGTGCAAGCTGACAAAAAATCCATGCCCGAGGGCTTGTGGTCGAAATGCCCGGCGTGCAACGAGGTGCTGTATCGCGCCGACCTCGAAAGCAATTTGGAGGTGTGCCCCAAGTGCAGCCACCATCACCGGGTCGGCGCGCGCGCGCGGCTGGCGATGCTGCTGGACGGCGAGGGGCAGCATGAAATCGGCGCCCATATCACGCCACTCGATCCACTGAAATTCAAGGACAGCAAAAAATATCCGGACCGCCTGAAAGAAGCGCAGGCCGCCACTTCGGAAACCGACGCACTGGTGGTGATGGGCGGCAGCATCAAGACGGTGCCGGTGGTGGTGGCAGCGTTTGAATTCAAGTTCATGGGCGGCTCGATGGGGTCGGTGGTGGGCGAACGCTTCGTGCTGGGCGTCGAAGCCGCGATCGAATCGAATTCGGCCTTCATCTGTTTTGCGGCCAGCGGCGGCGCGCGGATGCAGGAAGGCCTGTTTTCGCTGATGCAAATGGCCAAGACCTCGGCGGCGTTGACGCAGTTGGCGCGCCACCGGTTGCCGTTCATTTCGGTATTGACCGATCCGACCATGGGCGGCGTGTCGGCGAGCTTCGCCATGCTGGGCGATCTGATCGTCGCCGAGCCGAATGCGCTGATCGGTTTTGCCGGACCGCGCGTGATCGAGCAGACCGTGCGCGAAACCTTGCCGGAAGGTTTCCAGCGCGCCGAATTCCTGCAGGAAAAGGGCGCAATCGATCGCATCATCGACCGCCGCCAGATGCGCGACGAACTCGCCACCACGCTGGCGATGATGATGGGACGCCCCGCGCTTGCCGCCTAGCTTGCGGCCTGGTCTGACGCTGGCCGAGTGGCTGGCGCGACTGGAGCAGCTTCACCCCAGCAGCATCGAACTTGGCCTCGACCGGGTCAACCGGGTCAAGGAGGCGCTCGGCCTGACGCCGGCGTTTCCGCTCATCCTGGTGGGCGGCACCAACGGCAAGGGCTCCACCTGCGCCTATCTGGAAGCCATTCTTGGCGCGGCGGGTTACAAGACGGGTCTTTACACCTCGCCGCATCTGCTGTGCTACAACGAGCGGGTCCGCATCGCGGGCAGGGAGACAAGCGACGCCGAACTGGTCGCCGCGTTTGAAAAAATCGACACCGCGCGTGGCAACACGTCGCTGACGTATTTCGAATTCGGTACGCTCGGCGCGATGCTGCAATTTATCGACGCCGGTGTGGACGTGGTCATCCTCGAAGTCGGCCTCGGTGGCCGGCTCGACGCGGTGAACGCGTTTGACGCCGATGTGGCGATCGTCTCCAGTGTCGATCTCGATCATATGGAATATCTGGGCGACACCCGCGAACAGATCGGCTTTGAAAAAGCCGGCATTTATCGCACAGCCCGTCCCGCCATTTGTGCCGATTTGAACCCGCCCGCCAGCCTGCTCGAACACGCCCGGCGCATCGGCGCTGATCTGCGCTGCATCGAGCGGGACTTCTCGGCGCAGCGCGAAGGGGATCATTGGATCTATCGCGGCGCAGACGCAACCCGGAACGTCTTGCCGCTGCCCGCCATGGTGGGCGCGTATCAGTTGCGCAATGCCGCAGGCGCGCTGGCGGCGCTGGACGCCCTGCAGCACCGCCTGCCGGTGAGCGAGGCGGCGATTCATGCGGGCCTGGCAAGCGCACAGGTGCCGGGCCGCTTCCAGCGCATTGCCCGCGCGCCGGAGGTCATCCTGGATGTGGCGCATAACCCGGAAGCGGCGCGCGCGCTGGCGGCCACCTTGCGCGAACAGCCGGTGGCCGGGCGCACGCTGGCGGTGGTGGGCATGCTGGCGGACAAGGATGCGGCGGGCGTATTCGCTGCCTTGGCTGGCGAGATCGATGCGTGGTGGGCCTGCACGCCCGATTCGCCGCGCGCGCGCGATGCCACCGCGCTGGCGGTCGAGTTGCGCACGCATGCGCCCGGCGTGCCGGTCAGCGTCCAGCCCGATGTGAACACGGCGCTTGCAAAGGCGCGAAACGCTGCGCGTGAAGGTGATAGAATTCTCGTCTTCGGTTCGTTTTATACCGTTGCCGCTGTGCTCAATCATGCCGCCTCCCACCCCTGGATCTGATCTTAAACGCCGCGCCCGACGCCGCCTGATTGGCGCAGTCGTGCTGACCCTGCTGGCGGTGATCGTGTTGCCGCTGTTGCTGGAAGACGAACCGCCCCCGACCAGTTCGCTGGCGGTGAAAATGGCGGTTTTGCCTGTGGCAGAGGTCCCTGCAGTGCAGAGTCCGGCTCCGGCGCCCAAGCCATCAGAAGCGCCGATCGTCACGGCCGCCGCGCCTGCGCAACCCGAAGTGAGCGCGCCCGCTGCGCCACCGGTGATTTCAGCGAAACCCGCCCCCAAAATTGAGGCAACCAGGACTGAGCCGCCAAAGCCGGCTGTGCCTGATCCGCAGCCGCCCAAACCCGTGTCTAAACCGGTAGTAGCCAAGCCCGTCACCCCTGCCCCGGTAGAAGCCCAACCCGCTGCAGGCAGCAAAACATACGTGGTGCAATTGGCCGCTTTGGCCGATTCCGCCAAAGCGCAAGCCCTTAAAGCACGCGCAGATGAAACCGGCCTGCCGACTTACACCGACAGGGTGGGCAACCTGACGCG
>JAAPAA010000013.1 GCA_012274165.1 Thiobacillaceae bacterium | reverse complement strand
GGGCATGTCGGTGACGCCAGGGATCAGCGCCAATTGCCGCTCCAGCGGCGTCGCCACCGAGGTGGCCATCACCTCGGCACTGGCGCCCGGCAGCTCGGCCGAGACGTTGATGGTGGGCAGGTCCACCGACGGCAGCGCTGCCAGCGGCATCAGCACATAACCGGCGATGCCGAACAACAGCAGCGTCAGCATCAGCAGGGAGGTGGCAATGGGCCTTCGTATGAAGGGCGCAGACAGGTTCATGGGCTGGTACGGGCGGCTGCCGGCGCGGTGCTGATGGTGACTTTGCCCTTATCGCGCAGACGCTCCTGCCCGGTCATGACCACACGCTCGCCTTTGGCCAGGCCCGCCAACACGGCCTGGTAGCCACCCGCTTGCGGCCCGAGTTTGAGCTGGCGCAGGCTGACGCTGGAGTCCGCATTGACGACAAACGCATAAGGCCCATCGACACCGCTTTCCACGGCCTGGGCCGGGGCAACCAAAGCGTTGGGCAGGGAATCAAGTTGCAGCGCAACCTGCGCGAACTGACCCGGCGTCAGCGCGCTGTGGGCGTTGGCGAATACCGCCTTGGCCGTGATGGCGCCGCTGGTGGGGTCAACCGTGTTGTCAATGAAAGCCAGCTTGCCGGTGAGGGCGTGGGCTATGCCCGCCACGGTAGCAGTGACCATGACCGGGCCTTTGCGCTGCGCCGCCTTCACCGGCGCCAATTGAGATTCCGGCAGGGAAAAGCTCACGTAGATAGGTCGCACCTGATTGATCACCAGCAGGGTGGTGTCGTTTGCCTTGGCGCCGCCACCGACCGGCAACAGCAGAGCGCCCGCCACGCCGTCCATGGGCGCAGTAATGCGCGTGTAGCCCAGTTGCAGGCGAGCGCTGTCCAGGGTGGCCTTGTCCGCCTTCAGGGTCGACTGCGCGGCCTGCAGATCCGCTTTGGATTGGCTCAGGCCGCTTTCCGAGATGAAGCCCTGGCTCATCAACGCCGAGTTGCGCTGGTAGTCGCCTTGCAGCTTGGTCATTTGCGCTTCGTCGCGGGCCAGTACACCTTCAGCCTGGCGTTGCTGCGCTTCCAGCAGGGCTGGGTCGAGACGCAGCAATAGCTGGTCCTTGCGCACGGTCTGCCCTTCCGTATACGCCACTTCCGCAACTTGGCCGTCTAGGCGCGACTTGACCGACACTGACGCTTTCGCCTCTGTGCGGCCAATGGCGCTGATGGTCAGGGGCAGATCGCGCTGCTGGACCTCTGCAACTGTGACGCTGAGCGGTACGGGGGCGTCGACTTGGGCCTCATGCGATCGACTGCCGCGAACCAGTTGCCAGCCGACAATGCCGAAAGTGACCGCCAAGGCGAGGACGAGGATCTTTCGTTTCATTGGAATCAAGGCGTCTGGACGAAAGACCATTGTCACACCGGAAGCGGTAGCCGCAGGCGGGTATGACCCACAACCTCCCAGCCGTGCCAGCGTGATTTCCCGGAAGTTCGTGCAAGGACATTTTGCCGGCTCAGTACCGGCTAAGTTTGCCCCCGTAGTCTCTTCACCACGCAAATATCTGCGCAATTTCGGAGAAGCACTATGTCTCGCTACAGCAAACTGTCCGTATTGGTCCTTGCACTCGCCGCCGTCGGCACCGCTGCCTACGCCGCCCAAAGCATGGAGAACGATGCAATGGCCATCGCCAAAGCCAAGATTCCGCTCGCCCAGGCTGTCACCACAGCCGAGCAGCATGCCAACGGCAAGGCGGCACGCGCCGAGTACGAGAAGTCCAAGCAAGGGTGGGTCTATGACGTTGAAGTCGTCAGCGGGGCCAAGGTCTTTGATGTGAAGGTCGATGCCGACAAGGGCACGGTCATTTCATCGGCCGAAGACAAGGCCGATCACGACGACGACCAAGACAAACAAGACTGACCCTTACGCCAGCATGGCCGGATTTCCCCACCGGGGCGATCCGGTCACGGAGACCCTATTGAAGACCTGAATCACGCCCTGTTCATCCTGCTCAATGCGCCGGCGCATCCGAACGCCTTGCTCCTTGCGGTAGCCAGGTTTCTCGCCGAGTACGTCATCTGGGCGATTCCTGCCGTTCTGGGCATTGGATGGCTGCGTGGCGGTGAGCGCACTCGCAAGGTGCTGCTGGAAGCCACTGCGTCCGGGTTCGCTGGTTTGTTGATGAATCAGATCATTGGTCTGGTCTGGCAGCATCCCCGACCCTTCGTGAATGGCTCGGGGTGCTGGCATTGCTGGGACTTCCTGTGGCATGGGCGCGCATCTATCTTGGGGTGCATTTCCCGCTGGACATGGCTGGGGCCGCCTTGGTCACAGCCTTGAGCGCCTGGCTGGCCTTCCGCGAGGTGCGGTGGTTCATGCCCCCGGCCTACAGCGCGGCCACCCGCATCCATCGCCTGATCTTTGGCAAGCTGATTCAACTTGGATGGGTACAGCGGTAAGCACCTATGCCTGCCCTAAGTCTGTCAGGTCAGACTTTTCGCAATGTCCCCTTCACGTTGCCGGAGCACACCCTGAATACGCTGTCCACACAATCATCACCGAACTGGCTCAACAAGGTGCCAGAGGTCACGCTGTTCTTCTGGGTCATCAAGATGATGTCCACCACGGTTGGGGAAACCGCCGCGGACTATTTGAATGTCAACCTCCATCTCGGTTTGACCGGCACCTCGGTTGTCATGGGCGTGCTCCTGGCCATTGCCCTGTTCTTCCAGATTCGCACGAAGCGTCATGTGCCGTCAATCTACTGGGTCACCGTGGTGTTGATCAGCGTTTTCGGCACCCTGATGACCGACAACCTGAGCGATAACCTGGGCGTGCCGCTGGTGGTTTCGACTGGTGCATTCAGCGCAGCGTTGATTGCAACATTTGCCGTGTGGTACGCCAAGGAAAAAACCTTGTCGATCCACTCGGTGGATACAGTCAAGCGCGAGTTGTTCTATTGGACCGCCATTCTCTTCACTTTTGCATTGGGCACGGCAGCAGGTGACTGGGTGGCCGAAGGACTGAATCTTGGCTATACCAACGCGGCATTGTTGTTTGGCGGCCTTATTGCTGCAACTGCCTTTGCCCACTACGTATTCAAGGCCAATGCCGTTGCATGTTTCTGGATGGCATATGTCCTCACCCGCCCATTTGGCGCATCCTGCGGAGACTTGCTGTCGCAACCGGCAAGCAACGGTGGTCTTGGCCTCGGAACGGTCGGCACCACCGCTATTTTCCTTGTCACGATCACGGTTCTGGTCGCTTATCTTTCCATCGCAGAGAAAAAGCTCAATGCACTGCGCGCCCTGAATTTCGATTGATTGAATGAAATATGAATAACTCAACCAAAGATGCTCTTAGCAAAGTGCCAGAAGTCACGCTGATATTCTGGGTCATCAAGATTGCCGCAACAACGCTCGGGGAAACAGCCGGGGATGCGGTATCCATGTCGATGAACCTCGGGTATCTCGTCGGAACCATCATCTTTGCGGCGATCTTCCTGGTCGCCGTGATTGCCCAGATCAAGGCCAAAGGATTCCATCCGTTTCTGTACTGGACGACAATCATTGCCACAACCACCGTCGGGACGACTTTGGCCGACTTTGCAGATCGTTCGCTTGGAATCGGGTATGCGGGGGGCTCATCATTGTTGATCACCCTGCTGCTTGCTTCGCTGTTCATCTGGCATCGCTCGCTCGGCTCGGTCTCGGTGGCTTCCATCAGTTCGCCGAGGGCCGAGATGTTCTACTGGGTGACGATCATGTTCTCGCAAACGCTGGGAACGGCACTGGGAGACTGGACGGCAGATACAACCGGACTTGGCTACACCGGAGCGGCGGTTGTGTTCGGTGCATTGCTGTCAGTTCTTGTGGTGGCCTACTATTGGACCCATGTCTCCCGTACCGTCTTGTTCTGGGCTGCCTTCATTCTCACGCGCCCGCTCGGGGCTGTCGTGGGCGACTTTCTGGACAAGCCGCACAGTGCTGGCGGTTTGGCACTCAGTCGTTATTCGGCTTCGGCTACCCTGCTGGCATTCATTCTGACCAGCATCCTGTTTTTCAGGCAAAGAGCCGCCAGAAAAGCACATTGAGGCAATGTCACGGTTGAAGGAGGGGCAATGAGGGTCTTGCTGGTCGAAGACGACCCCATGGTCGGGGAGGCCATTCAAGGGGCGTTGAAGGATGCCTCGTATGCGGCGGACTGGGTCAAGAACGGTCCAACCGCCCTCACCTCACTGGGTTGCCAGCACTACGACCTGATCCTGCTCGATCTTGGCTTGCCCGGCATGGATGGGCTCGAGGTTCTGACCACCATCCGGGCCAAGGACAACCCGGTCCCACTGCTGGTCATCACTGCCCGTGATGGATTGGATGACCGGCTTCGCGGTCTGGATGGAGGGGCCGACGACTATGTGCTCAAGCCATTTGAGATGACAGAGTTGCTTGCCCGCATGCGCGCCGTTCTGCGTCGCAAAGGGGGCGTCGCCTCTCCCGTTTTGGGCAATGGGACTGTGTCGCTCGATCCGGCAACACGGGAAGCCACTGTCAATGCCGGCGAGCCCGTGCAACTCTCCAACCGGGAGTTCGCCTTGCTGCAAGCGCTTTTGGTGCGCCCCGGTGCGATCCTCTCCCGCAGTGATCTCGAAGATCGCATTTATGGATGGGGGGAAGAGGTGGAGAGCAACGCTGTCGAATACCTGATCCACGCTTTGCGCCGGAAACTGGGCGGCGCCATCGTCAAGAATGTCAGGGGGGCGGGATGGATGGTTTCAAAAGGCGGCTGAGAGAGTCGGTTCAGCTCAGACTGTCGTTCTCGCTGTCGTTGGCAATCCTGGCGGTCGCCATCGTGGCGGGCATCTTCTCGTTCGTATCCGCGTTTGACGAGGCCCACGAGCTGCAAGATGACGTCCTGCGGCAAGTCGCGGCCTTGTTCGACCGGCGACACCTGCCGCTTTCTCATCCGGGGGACGGCGGCAGGAGGAAAGACAGCGATGAAGAGTCGCGCGTCATCGTCCAGTACCTCGGGAATGCCGCAGCGGCTCCGGGCGACGTGGACGCTGGAGCACCGCTGCCGCTTCCGGCGGCGTTGCCCGATGGTCTGCACACGCTCAAAGTCAATGGGGAGCCGTTCCGCGTGCTGGTCAAAACGATGACCACCGGGGAACGTATCGCCGTGGCACAGGAAACAGGTATCCGGGACGAAATCGCGCGAGACAGTGCCTTGCGCACAGTGATGCCCTTTTTGATCCTGGTGCCCATCCTGCTGCTGGTCGTGGCCGACCTTGTGCGCAAGATGTTCCGACCGATCGCGTCCCTGGCCGCCGAAATCGACCATCGTGGGGAGCAGGAACTGCACCCCGTGGAGGAAGACCATCTTCCCGTGGAGGTTCGCCCGTTTGTCGTCGCCATCAATCGCCTGCTCGACCGGGTTGCGCGGTCGATGGAAACCCAGCGCCGTTTTGTCGCGGATGCCGCGCATGAACTTCGAACCCCTTTGACGGCCTTGTCTTTGCAAGCCGAACGACTGGCCAACGCGGATATGTCCGAGCTTGCGGGCGAACGGTTGCTGGCGCTGCGTCACGGCATAGAGCGTGGGCGGAATCTGCTGGATCAGCTCCTGACTTTGGCCAAAACGCAATCCGGGCCGGACTTGCCGAGATCGCCAGTCTCAGTGCAGCAAGTCTACCGGCGCATTCTGGAAGATCTCATGCCGCTGGCCGAGGCCAGGCACATCGACATTGGTGTTGAATGTGACGAGGATGCCCAGGTTCTGGTCAACGAAGCCGAGCTGATGGCGGTGGTCAGGAACCTTGTAGATAACGCCATTCGCTACACACCGGATGGTGGACGAGTTGATCTTTCGGTGGCAATCGACGATCAGCATGTGCTCCTGCAAGTCAGAGATTCCGGCCCCGGTATCCCGCCTGCGGAACAGGAGCGGGTGTTTGATCCCTTCTACCGCGTTCTTGGAAACGATGAAGTCGGGTCTGGTTTAGGGCTTTCCATCGTCAAAGCAATCGCGGATCGCATGGCGGCCACTATTCGATTGGGATATTCCGATAAGAAAGCCCAATCGGGCCTCTGCGTCACGGTACTTATCCCCAAGGCCCATTCTGGTCAAGGAAGCTGATGGAGGCATCACACCGTGAATTCGCACACTTGTTTAAAGACAACATGTGGTTATCGACAGTTATTCGGCGGCATGACCGTTTGCGGGTCAGATGCCGGCATTCAAGCTTCCTCAATTGAAGGTCACATGTCGCAACAAACTCCAAAATCTCAAGGGACTTTATGAATCAGCAATCCAAACCTCATTACGATTTCCTCAGTCAGGCTTTTCATTGGGTTACGGCCATCGTCGTGACCATCGCCTTCATCCTCGGCCCGGGTGGCTTCGGTCGACTCATGCGACAAGGCATCGATCCTGCCACTCGAAGCGACATTGTCTGGCACGAGTCCCTGGGAATATTGATCCTGGTGTTGACCGTGTTGCGTCTTCTCTGGGTGGCACTGCGTCCTGGCACACCACAAATCCCAATGGCCAGCTGGATGCGCATGTCGGCCAAGCTGGCTCACGTGGCCTTGTGGTCGCTGCTCCTGGCTCTTCCGATCACGGCATTACTGACCCTGGGCAGCGAGGCCCATCCACTGACACTGCTTGGGGGACTGCGGATCGACCAGATGCCCCTCATCGCCGATTCCGCGATCGCGAAGCTGGCCGACTGGGGCGATGTACACCAATTCCTGGGCGATGCAATCATGTGGCTCGCCGGCTTGCACGCCGCTGCTGCCATCTACCATCATTTCATTGTCAAGGATGGCATTCTGTCGGCCATGTTGCCGCCTAAGCGCACTCCCTGAGAGGCACTCAACCCGCGAATCGAGGCGCTGCCGGTCGCGGCAGGCATACGAGCCTCCTTGATCGAAATCTGGAGGCAGTAGCCGAAAGCGAGTGTTACGGGGCTGCGGGTCCCCGAGCAATACGGAGGACTTCAGCGGTGACAGGTCGGACCAGGTGCCCGTCACGCAGGCTTACGGTCGATCACGGTACCCGTTTCGTTCCTCGCGAGAGATCGTGAGGAAGGAATCACCTTGACCGGCCGCTTTTGGGCGCCCCAACTCGGTCCAGCGAGGGGCAGCTCAGGGTCG
>JAAPAA010000146.1 GCA_012274165.1 Thiobacillaceae bacterium | reverse complement strand
GCCCGTCCGAGCGTGCGCCCGAAGACTTCGTTCCAGGCGTCCCACATCAGCTTGAGTAAGGCGGCAGCATCCCACTGGCTAATCGCCCGGGTGCCGTTGATTCTGTCTTCTGTCGGCAGCAGTCGCTTCGCCTCTGTCGCAGCCTTGTCCTTATGGGCATTCGCGAATTCGCGTTCCACGTAAGGCGCCAGCCCTGCGCGCAGCAAATCGACTGCCTTCCCGACACGTTCCTGGTTGGTGATCGCCATGCTCGTCCTATGAATTCATTCCGGCGCCGCTCTGCGCTGCAGAGGCTCCCGCCGCAACCGCGCGGCGGATCATCTGGTCTACCGCGGGTTCGGTGTTGACGGGTGTAATCCTGATCGCGGGATGAGCGGCCGCGAACACGCGGAACAACTCGTCGGCAAAAGCCTGCCCGAGCTCGGATACGCCGGCAAAGTCCAGCTCGACGCGGTTGAAACGCTCGAACCGGCTTGCCACCCGCTTGGCCTGGGAGCGAGATACTAGCTTCTCGCCTTCGTATTGCGCCAGGCGCAATGGCACCACGGTCTTGTCGAACGTGAATTCCTCGGGGTCCATGTACGCGGTGAAGATGTCCCGCATGACACGTGGACTTTGATTGGCCAGCCACATGTGGATGCGTGTGCCCCGCGTGTCCTGCACCTGTTCGACGATTGCGTCTTCAACTTTGGGCGCGTGCCTGAAGCGCAGGTGGTGCGACTCGATCTCGAAGAAATCGACCCCGCGCGACGTGAAGAAGATCCCTTCGCCCGTGTGCTGCTCGGGAGCCGTCGTCAACTTGCCCTTGGCGAGTTCGAGAATCGACTCGCGCGGGTCGCGAAGATCGAGCGCCTGCTGAATCTTGACGAAGATGCCCTGGCCGTCGTCGGCGACCAGCACGTCCGTGTACAGCGCGTTCCTGCGAACCTCGACCTGCACGTGCGCGGCGCCCGAGTGATCGATCGCGTTGTTGATCATTTCCGTGCTGGCGTAGTGCCAGATGTTGCTCACGTTGTCCGGCAGGTCTGCCACCACGGGCTTCACCAGCTCGCGCCAGACGACGTCTTCCTCCAGGCCTTCGCGCGTGTAGCGCCGCGACACTTCGGTGAGAGTCTTCAATCTATAGACACGGGCCAACGTCGTCCCTTCGGCATCCAGCAGGCCATCGCGCACAAGGGCTTGCAGGTAGCCGTTGGCAACCTGGCGGGACACGCCGCCCACCTGCGCGAGCCGGGTGCCGACCCGGTGACCGTCGGCTGCGATCAGCTCCAGCGCCTTTAGGCGAAGGGAGTTTTTGTCATTTTCCATCTTTTGTATTGTCATACATAAGTGATGTTATTGACAAGAATAGAATGGATATTTGACGTGCGTGTTCGCGTTGGCGCGACGCGAGCAAGCCACTTCGGCTCTCCTTCAAAACAAGCCGCTTTGCTCGACAGGTGCCTGTTGCGAACCTTCCTGCGCCATCCGCATGATCTCGGGCCAGCTCAGCACCAAGCCGTTGTATGAGAGCGCCTCGGTCGCGCGCTTCTTGCGCTCGCATAGCGTGTACAGCCGGTAGCAGAGTTCGCGCGCAATCTCGGCCTTGGCGCCGAGCTTGGCCACCAACACGGCTGCCGCAGCTTCGCCGCCCGACTCTAGCGCGCGAATCAGTTGATGGACCATCTCCCATGCTGTCAGGCGTGGGTCCGTGCTCGGGTCCCAGTCGGCGGGCAGTTCGTCGGGCTTCAGCAGGCGCACATGGCCGCCCTTCGACGCAACGATGCCCGCTTCGACCAGGCCGTTCATCCCCGTGTTCTTGGCCTGTGCCAGCACGTTGGCCACGCCAAACGCGCCCTCATCGAAGCCGGACTGCTCGAACCAGGTCAACGCCCAGCGGCTGTCGGCGTCGAAGTCGCCCTCCTGCTCGGCCAGCGCCTCGTCGAGGGTCTGGTTGATGAGCGCCAGCGCCTCGCGCACGCTGAGGGGCTTGCCCTCGGCGTCTAGCACCCTGGCGTAACGGGTGTAGACCGCCATGCCCGGGCCGATGGCCGCCTGTGCCAAGTCCACCGGCGCGATGTTGCCGCGCTGCAGGTGGGCGAGCGCTTGCGGCAGTTCGGCCTTCAGCGCGGCAACGAATTCGCGGCGCGTGGCGGTAGGCGCAGCGGTCGCGCGCTTTCGGCAGACTAGGATGATACTGGAGGCGAGTGCGTTCGAGTCCATTCCCCGCATGCGGTTCCCCATCTCCGTGCGCATGGGCCAGGTTCCGGTCGTTGCGAAGCCGGCACGAATGACGGCATCGAGGAAGGTCTCCCAGCCGGTGCTTGCGGTGCCTTCGCCGGCATCGCTCTCAGCCTGCTTGAAGGCGTAATAGATCGTGACCGGGAAGGCTGGGTGCGCCTGCTCCGCAAGGCGGTGCATCGCCTGCGTCATACCTTCCAGAAAGAACTTCTCTGCATGGTCTTTGGTGCCATGGCGGTAGTGCAAGGCGACCAACTCCTCGGCTTTGGGAACGGCGAGTGTGGCAAAGAGGTCTGGGAAGACGCTCCGCTGGGAATGCCGGAGCCATACGTAGAAGAAGTCCGACAGGTCGGCGTAGGCGATGTTGTCGTAGTAGGGCGGGTCAGTAGAGACAACGCGACCTGACGACACGTCTTGTGTCTGCGCGTCGCCCTGCACTGCAAATCCGCGCGCCGTCGCTGGGAACGCGCAGATTGCCTTCTGCGCCCACTCTATGCCGCTCGAAACATTGCCTGATGAGTCAGAGAAGATGTTGGTTTCCACATAGTCCCAGGACATCGGGATAGCTTGCCGGCCGAACGTATTGCGGATCAGCTCTTTGCTCGAATGCCACGTGCAGACCGTCGACCAATAGTCGGCGGCCTTATCGACCGAGAACGCCAAGTACACCGCCACCGCCTCGGCGTAGGCGGTGGCGCCGATGCCGCCGTCGCGGAGGAGCTTGGGGTCGGCGGGAAGGCCGGCTTTGAGGGCGTCGCGCTTCACCCGTTCACGTGCTTCCTGCACCAGGTCGGAGAGCGTTGTCAATGCCACTAGTTGGCGGGGAGCAAAGAGGTCCGCCCAAGTCGTCAGGCCGTATCTATTCGCCTGTGCGCCGCCACCCGTGAGTTGCGATGGTGTGTCACCGAGTGGCTTCCATGCTGGCTCTTCCTCCCGGGCAACGGCCTCATGCTCCGTTGTCGGCGTCAGGTAAACGCGCCCACGCTGGCCCTCTGCGACGATCGCCATCAGTCGGACGCCCATTCGGCCGGCCCGACCTTCGGCCATGACGTAGTCGCTGGCAATGGGTGTTCCGGAAATCAGGCAGTTGAAGTTCGCCCCGCGCGACAGCTTGGTTCCGTTCTTCGCCCCCTCGGTGTCCTTCGGTTTGCCCACCTTCACTGTGAAGCGGTAGCCGCCCTTCTCGATCACCGGCTCGACGTACGCCTCCTTGCCCGGCTTGGTGGAGAGCATGAAAGTCGAGGCGAGCGGCACGTCCACCTGCGCGAAGGCAGGGTTCGGACTCTTCACCGTCCGCACCCAGAACCAGGCAATCACGGTGAGCTTCTGCCCCGCATACGTCTTCAGGTCCGGCCGTACCTTCACCATCTCGGCGGTGACCTCGACCTTCGGGTAGAGGTGGCCGATGCGGTTCTCGGCCTCGTCGCGCATCCACTGGCCGTAGTAGCGCACGTCCTCGGCCAACCCCTGCGCGCCGCGCCAACTCCCCGAGTGGCCGGTGCCCTTGCGTGAATCCGGATTCACCGGCGGCTTGCCCGCGAACTTAGGCGGTATTTCGATCATCGCCTTGTTGATCAGCACCGCCACCGGGTTCAGGTCGCTGGCATAACTCTCCAGCCCGAGCCGCTGGGCTTCCAGCGGAATCGCGCCACCGCCGGCAAACGGGTCGTGAAACGCGGGCAACTTGTGCCGATCGAACAGCTCTTTTGCCCGCGGGTGGTCCGCGTTTTCAGCACAAGTGCGCCGCCAGCTTTGCCAGATCTCGTCGCGCGCCGCCTGCAGCACTGTCTCGTTGGAGGTGTTTTCCCATTTCACCAGTTCCTCGATGATGCGGAACAGGCGCTGCCGCTCCTGGTCGGCCAGCACGTCGTCGAGCGTCGGTACTGGGCCGGGCTCCGGGGCCGGCGCGGTCGTACCTTTGGTCTTCTCGGCGAGGGACTTGGCCTCCTCCCACAGCTTTAGCCGTACCTTCAATGCTGCCTCAGCCGCACGCTTGAGCTTGGTGTCGGCGCGGAGCACGTCCACGTAGCCGGACGGGTCATCAACCATCTGGGCGAAGATGACCGCCCGCGCCGCGGCCAGCGGCCGACGCGCCCACCACAGGTGCAACGTGCTCGGGTGGCCGTGCCGGATGGATTTCTCGCGCGCAGAGGCCTTGTTGATGGCCTCCAGCGGCAGGGCGACTTCGATCAGCTTCTTGTTTTGCAGTGTCATGCTGGGGACCCCGAGATTTCATGGTTGAGCCAAGTCATGAGTGGGCATCGCGAACGAGTCGCGGGATGCGCAAGGCCTGAACCGGCGTTGGCGCGAACTCGGCAGCATGGCACACCAAGTCTCGCAATTCCTTTAGGCCTTTGATCTCGCGATACCGTTCATCGTGACCCTTGAACAGGCCCATTCCCTCGGCAGCCTGAATCTCATGGCCGAAGCTAGCCAAGGCGAGTTTGTCGATTGCCAGGTCTCGCTGCACCGCATCTTGCCAATAGCGCTCAATCATGCCTCGCTGGCGTGGGCCCAAGTGGTCCAGCCAGGCGTCGGGCGTGTCGCCGCTGGCCTGGCGCAGCCAATCCATCAGCAGAAGTTGCACGGCCACCAGCAAGCCAAATAGCAAGGCATAGACAGGCAGCTTCTGAACGTCTGAAAGGGTCACCATCCCCGTCACCGCACCGCCTTCCACAAGGAGCCGGAAGCGCTGGCGATCGGCCGTCTCCAAAAAGTCGATCAATGGTGCTCCGGCAGACATGAACATGGTTTCCTGCAGTTCGACGGGACCGATGCCTCGCGCGTAGATTCCCGTGATGACCCGGCCCGACTCGTCTGTGAGCGGCACATGATCAAAATCGCTCAGGGCGACTTCGCGTTCTACCGCGGCCCAGTCCTGTTGCGGTCGACATTGCATTTGGGTGCCCGGCGTGGCGATAAGCGCAACCGGCCCCTGCGACCGAACCGTAGCCAGGTAACGTTCGGCGGCGGCAGGCCCTGTCGCGCGAGCAGCCCAACGCTTCACGTCGGATCCTGCGCGCGCGCGAGCAATTCGGCGAACGGGAAATCCACGCTGGCGCCGTTAAAGTCGGTGGTGATGCCGCTGCGCTCAAAAGGACGGCGCAGGTAGCGAACTCGGTGCTGCGTCTCATCGAGAAATTCGACCAGCGCCAGAATGAAGTCGTCCGGTTTGTTCAAGGAGTACAGGATCTCATTCTTCGTCACGGTCACCGCATCGGCGCCCGTGACTCGGCCCTTCACTTCGATGAAGCGCAGCTTGCCCGTCCCGGGTACCCGGCTTTCGACATCGTAGCCAAGGCGTTCGAACTCGCGATCAGTCGGATCGAAACCGAGCCCCCGTTCGATCTCGAGGATGACGGCGCGCGCCCGGGCGGCGCTGGCCTGGGTGTCGGCCCCCACGAGGGCAGGCGGCGCGCTTTGCCCGCGCATGGCAGCCAATAGTCCTAAGGGCACAACCATCAGCCCACCCAGGACCACAGGCGGCAACGGCGAGATCTGTGCTTCGAGCTTTAAGTCCTGCAACCGCTTTTCCAGCCGTCCCTGGAGCAGATCGGCACGCTTGCGGGCCTCGGCCGAATTGAGGCGCGCATTGGGCTGTCCGGCCTGTTCCTGCAGCTTGAGTTGCTCGGCCCGATGGTCCCAGTACGTGATCTCTTTAGTCAACCGGTCTTTCACGGCGGCCTCGGTCTTGGCAATGAGTGCAAGCTTGCCGCCGCGGACTTCTGCCAGGTGCTCCGGCACTACGTTCGCAACGGCGTGTCCCAGTGCCTTTTGCTCAACGTCGCGGTTGATCCAGGCGCACTCGGGCCTGACGAGGAGTGCATCTACATCGGGTTCGCCATCAGCCAATGGCCGGTAGTCTAGGTAGGGCGCGTACTGAATGTGGCGCATGGTGCCATCGGCGCACAATTCGACGTACAGCATCCGCTTGGAGACTACGCGGCGCTCGCCCGAGCGCGTGAGGCTGGCGTCCTGGATCGAATGTTCCAGAAAGAACAGCATGCGGGGTTGCGTTCCTAGGTCCCGATCGTCCACCAGCACGGTGCCTCGCTTGAGCAGGTCGCGATGACGCTCGAGGGTGAGGTCGATCACCGAATCGAGCAAGGGATGGCCCGGGCAGACGAACGCGGCCAGAGGCTGCCCCTGCGGCGAGACCAGGGCCTTGTCAAAAGCAATTCGTTCGTAACGCGGCAGCACCGGCTCGCCGGTGCCGATCAGTCGGTCCCGATGGCGCACGGGCGCCGGTACGTGAGTAACTTCGTAGCGTCGCGGCTCGCGTTGCTTTGCCGTGCCGCCCAAGCGCCTGAAGGCCTCATGGAAGAACGATTCGATGTAGTGCGGCTGCAGGCGGCGCGCGTCGGCCCGCTCCATGTCTTCGCGAATGCGTTGCACACGGCTGACGTCCATGGCGTCGCGCGCCAGCGCACGGTCTTCAAGCAAGTCCTGCAAGTGCCCACGGTCGAGCGCCTGGTCGAGCACGGTGGAAAGGTACGCCCTGACCTCAGGGCGTTCGCCGAAGCGGATGGCCTGGATCATGAGATCGCGCAGCGAATGGCCCTCGAACTGCAGCTTACCGAGCACGTCGAACACTTGTCCGCCGAGCGATTGACGGGCCTGTTCAAGCTTTTCCAGCAGCTTGCGGTAGACGTCGCCTTCGCGCGTCTCTTCGGCCACGAGATTCCACAGGTGGCACACCTCCGTCTGGCCGATCCGATGGATGCGGCCAAAGCGCTGCTCGATGCGATTGGGGTTCCATGGCAGGTCGTAGTTCACCATCAGGTGCGCGCGCTGCAGGTTGATGCCCTCGCCCGCAGCATCGGTTGCCAGCAGCACCTGTACTTCCGGGACGTGCTTGAACGACTCCTGCACCTTCAGGCGATCCTCGCGACCAATCCCGCCGTGAATGATGACCACGGCGTCTTTCCGACCCAGCAGCGTGGTGATGCGGCTCGCCAAATAGTTGAGCGTGTCGCGGTGCTCAGTGAAGATCACAAGCTTCTGGTGGGGAGATGGTTTCGGCCCAGGGATTGGGCCCGCTCCATAGAGGACCTCCGGCTCCGCAACGCGCGTGGACACGTGGCCAACGGAGAAGATTTCGTCCAGCAGGCTGGCCAGTTCACGCCACTTGGTGTCGGCTCCGCTTCGGCGAACGTTGAGGGCAAGGTTCTCCAGCGTTTTCAGTGTTTGTATTTCCGCTCGCAGCTCGGCCATCGTCCGCGCCGCGGTGGCCTGATCCAGGATTTCCTCTTCAGCTGCCTCGACCTCGTTGTCGGGCGCATCTTCGAGGTCGTCGACATCCTCGGCATCGAGTGATGGCTGGCCCTGCGCCATGACTGGAGCGGCCTGGCCGCCACGCTGTAGCACTTCCAGTTCCCGCAACCGGCTTTCAAGCCGCTCTCGTCGCCGCCGAAGTGATTGATAGATAGCCTCCGGCGAAGACGCGAGCCGGCGTTGCAGGATGGTCAGCGCAAAGCCCACCGTTCCGGCGCGTTTGTCGTTCTCAAGGGCGTCGGCTCGATTGAACTCGTCGCGCACGTAGTCGGTGACCGCTCGATAAAGTTGGGCCTCTGCATCCGAGAGCTTGTAGGGGACGGTGTACGCGATGCGTTGGGGGAACAGCGGCGTGCCGTCGAACTTGAGCAGGTCCTCCTTCACCATCCGGCGCATCAGGTCGGAGACATCGGCGGCGTGCACGCCATCGCGGAACCGACCCTCGAACCGGTCTCCGTCCAGCAGTGCCATGAACAGTTGGAAGTCCTCCTCCTTGCCGTTGTGCGGCGTGGCCGTCATGAGCAGGAAGTGCCTTGTGAGCGTGGAGAGCAATTGGCCAAGTCGGTAGCGCTTCGTGTACTTGATCTCGCCGCCGAAGAGGGTGGCAGACATCTTGTGTGCCTCGTCGCAGACCACGAGGTCCCAACGGCAATCCGGCGCCTGGAGCTTGAGTTGGACGTCTTCGTTTCGCGACAGCTTGTCGAGGCGAGCGATGACGAGGTTAGTCTCCATGAACCAGTTGCCGGTGCGAGCCGCTTCGAGCTTGTCATTGGTGAGGATCTCGAATGGCAAATGGAGCCGGCGATTGAGGTCGTCCTGCCATTGCTCGGCCAAGCTGCCGGGGCACACGATCAGGCAGCGCTGCAGGTCGCCACGTGCGATCAACTCCTTTATGAGAAGCCCGGCCATGATCGTCTTGCCGGCGCCGGGATCATCGGCCAGGAGAAACCGCAGAGGCTGCCGCGGCAGCATGGATTCGTAGACGGCAGTGATCTGGTGAGGCAGCGGATCCACGACGGATGTATGTACGGCGAGCACTGGATCGAAGAGGTGTGCCAGGCGAATGCGCTGCGCCTCGGAAACTAGGCGAAAAAGGGCTCCATCTCCGTCAAAACTCCAAGGCCGACCTTGTTCGACGACTTCAAGGCGAGGCTCGTCGTGTCGGTAGAGGAGCTCGTTGGCGACCCGGCCGGCGGGTGTCTTGTAAGTCAATTCCAGCGCTTCGGACCCAAACCACTGCACGCCGACCACGGTGACAAGCGCGTCAGACAGGATGCCCCGGATGGCGGAGTTTGGCTGGAGTTCTTCGAGTTTCATGCCGTGCCAGTGAAGAAATGGACCTCGTCCTCTTCGTCAGTCGCCCTAACTGCAGTCCAGGCTACCGACAGCGACCGCATGCTTATGCTGTCGATATACTGCAATGTACTGCAATGTGCCGTGCGATCCGATGACCAGCGCAGCGCATAGCGGTCGGCACGGCACGCCGTGTGCACGACCGCGGAGACGGGCTGGAGAAAGGACATGAAAGTCGACTCCCCATTTCTTAAGTTTTGCCAGGATGGCAGCATCTGACTGAGGTTCGCGATGACAAACAGCGCCGATTCGTGTGCCCGTAGCCCCAGCGTCGAAATCCTCGAGCGCAACCGGTTTTCGATGGTCAGCAGCTGGACGGACGCCATCGTCGTCAGCCGGACACCGAGGGGGATGTTCGGCGTGTACAGCCGAAAACAGCTCGATGCGTCAGAGGGCGGTAGGTGGATAACGCTCGGCCAGGACACGGGCCTAGCCACACCCGTAGCACTCCTGGCTGCCATCAGGGAAGCCGAGTGCCTCACCAACTCGGATGTCGAATGGGATGAGGCGCTTCCGAAGGTCGCTGAGCTAGACTGGGCCATGGGCGCGGCTCTTGCCAACGCACTCGAACGGGACGTGCCGGTGCCGCCGAAGGCCAAGGACCTACCTGCGCAAGGCCGCTTTCGCAAGAGCGACGTTGTCACCGTATCGGTTCCCTGGGACAACGAGGAGTATTCGCTCGACGTACCAATTCACCTGTGGGCGGAGGTATGCGCCGGAAAGTCGCTTCGCCGCAGGAGCCGACAGCACTATGAAGGAACGCACTTCGGACTGACCTGGAATTTCGACATCACTCAGGAAGACGCCTTGGTCGTTGCCAGCGACGAAGGCGGCGGCGACTGGGAGAATTCTCTGGACGAAGCCTACATTCACGGTCCTGAGGTCTTCGGCCTCAACATGGGAAAACTGATGGTGAGCGCGGCGATCAAGGACTTGGTCGAGGGCGAGACGAAGTGCCCCTATTGCGGCAGCCGCGAAGACTGTGGCCACCTGCTGCTCATTGTGGACAAGACGTTCCGCAATGCTGAGGGTGGCGTTCTATGCGACGCCTTCAACGACCGGTGGTCAGACATCGTCGAGCAGGCAGGCGAAGACTTCGACGAAGGAGATGCCTTTAACGAACTCCTAGAGGAAGTCGATAACCTGGCTGGGGTAATCGTCCCCGTGGACCAAGAAGGCGCCCCTGGGATGTCTTCGGCAAAGGAGATGTACTTCGCGTCGTCTAAAGCCAAAGCGGCAGAAGCCCGCAGGCGCTTTGCGGCGGAGTAAGCGCAGCTATAAGGGGTGCTGCGACGAAGGCTCCCGCCGCCACCGCGGGCGTCGCAACCAAAGCTCGCGGCTTACTTCCCGCGCACCGAACAATCGAGCACGTGGATCGTGATGGAGGCCTTCTCTTCCTCCGACAAGCCCGCCTCGAGCATTGCCTGGAGTTCCTCAGGCGTCTGCGGTCGCACGCCCGATGGCGGCAGGGGAATCTGCTTCGGGTCGCCGAACCAGAGCACTACGTAAATACCGCGCCCTTTTGCCCGGGGATCGGTCGCATAGCGCGCTATCAGTTGTCCCCGGGTGGCGGTCCACAGTTCGCCGTGGCGATCGCGCTTGACCTCGATCGGGACGCCGCCCAGTGTGCCCCTGGTGCACCATACGTCGGAGCGCTTGCCGTCGGCGTGGTAGGTCTCCGGCAAGCAGGCAACCTCGAATCGCTCCAGCCGGACGCGTAACTGGTCAACGAACGTGTCGCGGCAAAGCTCTTCATGGCGAGGCGTCGTCGCCTTCTTGTGCGAATCGGCGTTCCAGTATTGATGGTTGAGGTTCAGGTCGCTACGTCGAACCTGTTCCTTCAGGTCCTCGATCGTGTCGTTCACGACGGCGGCGATCTCCGCAGGGCTGGAAGGCGACCCCTGCTGCAAGGCCGCGCAAATTTGGGGCCACGCGGGCCGCTGGTATGTTGCATCGCGCCGGACGACCTGCTGCGCAGCTCGGGCGTCCCGCAGCTTTGACGCCCATTTAGCGAGCGTGGGCAGGCTCTCGAGGCGTTTGAGCTGCTCGGCGTTCTCCGCATCCGGCCTACCCGCCAAGTCGTCCAGGAAGCGCTTGACGAGATCGGCACGATTCATCTCGGGGCTCACCCAGCCGGATCCGGTGAACTGGGCGGGCGAGCACCCAACTGCGAAATGCTCAATCAGGAATCCCAGTACGTTCGACGGCCACGGAATGCCGTCGCCACCGCCCTCGCGGCGGTAGTGCAGGAAGTCAGCGAGGTGTTGTATAGCAGGCGGGCGGCGCTGCAGGTAGCAGCTTGCGAGCGGCAAGTAGCGATCGGGGTCCAGGAGCAGCCCCGCAGCCAGCCAGTAGGCGCGCTGGGGCCCGTCCACTTTCGGTGCGTCGAGCCGGACCTGGATCAAGGGAAGCAGCTCGTCGCGCTCAGCAAGCGTCAGCGCCGAGTGCAGCATGTCCGTGAGTGCGCTGCGGAGGTTGGAACGTGCACGCAGAGGGAACTGCGCCAGGAGCGGCAGTAGGCACCTCCTTGTGACTTCCGCATAGACCTGGTCGCGAAAGAGATGGGTGACATTCGGACTGCGGCTCTTCCACTGCATCGCGGCCGTGAGGTAGGCACTCAAGGCGTCGGCCATGCATTGCGGCCGAGATGCGACGGTCGCCGCCACCCAGGTGTCCTGGTCCTCGACCGAGTGCACCAGGTGGGCCACCAACGCAGCCACGAGGCGATCGTCGGACCTCGAGTCGAGGAAAGCGTGATCCTGGCGATAGGCCAGCTCCAGGCTGATCAGCGCCGGCGCGTTCAGCACCATCACCTTGTTCTCCGCGATGGCCGCCAGGGTCTCTTCCACGGTCGGCAGGTCCTCCCTGCCGATCGTGTTCCGGAGCGCTGCGAGCGCAGCCTGAACGAGTTCCTCGTCGCCTGCGAAGAGATTGGTCAGCCGCTCCAGGGGCGTTTCGCCGTCGACTTCGTAGTGCCTGTGCTCATACACCTCGGTGACGGGACGCAGGATGTCGAGCGGCACGAGCGGCACCCCGAAATCGGCCAGCCGTGCACGATAGAGGTCGCGCCGTTCGGCGGCCTCGCGCTCGCGTTCCTGCCGGCGTGAAGCTTCGTCCAATTTCCACTGCCACTCCTCGAAGCTGCAAGTGAGCCTGCCGGCGAGCGAATCTTGCCACCCTCGTGACGCCGCCAGGTTTTCGCACGTGATCAGCATCTCCTCTAGCCCGGGTCCGGGTTCGTCACGGATGGCGTGCAGGGCCTGGACGAAGTACTCTTTCGCCCACGCCTCATCCTCAGTCGCCTGAGCTTTGGCAAGCCACCACGCCGCCTCGTTCGCGGGCGCCTTGGCCCCGTGCATCCGGGACTCAGCCGGCCACGCCCGGTTCTGCTTGTTCACGTACCGCGTCAATGCCAGATCCAGCAGCGAGAAGTAGCGCTGGGGGCGGGCTTGCAGCCACTGCTGGACAACCTGCTTGTCGTCGTTCTCCAGCAAGCTCTCAGCGTGCTTTCCGCAAGCCGCGTCCAGCCAGTTCAGCAATCGCCCGTCGGGAATTTCGTCCGCCCCTTCCTTCAGCACTCGGGCCAGTAGGCCGCCGACGGCCTCGACGTACTCGCGCAGGGCGTCTCCTTTGCTCAGTTCTGTCCGCGCCGCGAACGCGTCGAGCAAGTATGGCGCTTCCGCGGAGTCGATCTTGTCCAGATCCCGCCGCCAAAACATCATGTAGTTGCCAATGAGGTTGTCTTCTTTCGGCGCGTGAAGGAACGCAGGGAGATCCGCGGACGAAAGCGCGCGCGGGTACATCGCCTTCAGCAGTTCGCCAAGAAGCTCGTCGTCGCTGTCCGTCACCGCGCCGATGCCGACGTCGTCAAGCAAGGTGCGCAGGGAAGGATCGTTCACGCCAACCCACCTCCGATAGATTTTCAATGCTCGCCCGCGCACGGCTGGCCACCGGGACGCATCCCGGACCATAGAGAGCAGGAGAGCCGTCAGAGCGGCGTCTGGTGGCGCTTGGACCAGTCCCTCGAGCAGGGCGAGCACGAGGAGTTGATGGTTTTCTGAGCGGTCGGCGTCGGCCATCCGCTGGTTGGCCACCTGCCGCATTTCCTGTGAGACCAATGCTGCGAACGGCCGGCCCTTCCATTCGTACCAGCGGAAGGACGCTGAAACCGCGATGTCTCCGCCAAGCCGGTCCATGAGTGCCGATTTCTCGGCGATCGAGAAATTCCTCGCGTCCCCATAGAGGAGGATGCCAAGCGAGTCGAGCCGGGCGAGCGTGGCGCGCGCCGCTGCGGACACCGACGCCAGCCAGCCAGCCAGGCCGCGCATGCTGCTGACGACTCCACCGTCCGAGCCGCAGATCAGCGCGAGCACACGCCGCAGCGTGAGCTTCTCCTGGAGACGATCTGCCAGGCAGCGTGCGGTGAGGAATTCGGCCACGGTCCGGTGCACAGGGGCGAACACGTCGCGACCGATCGACTTAAATAGGCGGCTGGCCAATGCTTCGTCCAGCGGCAGTCCTTCGGGATTGGGCACGGTGTTCAGCCTGAGCACCCGGTCCGGTGGGTTCGGTGAGTGCGTGAAACCGGCGAGGTCCGCGATCAACTGGATGGCGCAAAGATAGGCGGCGGCCCTTTGAAGCGCGCCTTGATCCGGCGCAGTCTTGCGGGTGGCGGCGACGTGCTCCTCGTTATGCTCCTGCACCAGCCGCTCGCACGCCATTTCGTAAACAGCCAGTCGCGTCTCCGGCCAGCGGTTGTCGGGGCCGACCGCCGTGGCGAGCATGCCCAGGGTCTGCGGGTTGAACAGGAGATCGGTCAGCCCATAGTGCTCGGCCGAGGCGATGAAGGCCAGAGGATCTGTGATGCCGTGATTGGTCGGAAGGATGGCGGCAACGTCAACCAACGTCAGTGGCTGCAAGGTGAAAACTTGGATTTGTTCGCCCGTGAGGAGCAGCGACTGCAGCTTGGCCGCGTCTGGGTTCCCCAGCCAGTCGGCAGCGCGACACGAGAGGCGGAAGCTGCGGCATGCCAACTGCTGGAGCTTCTTGCGGATGTTGTCCAGCGGAACCCTGCCGTCGAGCGTGCCCGCACGCGTTTCGTCGAGGCCGTCGATGAACACCGGTAGTGCCGAGCCCTTCAGTTCAGGATGGTCCAGTGCCAGAAAGTCGCCCGCGCTGATGCGATGGCCGCGGCCGGCATCGGCTTCCTGCCCGAAGGCCTCGCTCTTGCCCAAGCCCGGATCGCCGAGCAACACGTATGCCGTCAAGGCTCGCGTGTCGCTCAGCGGGGTCGGCTGTGCAGCCGGCTCGGTTTTAGCGTCGGATTGGAGCACGCATGTGCGCGGGACCAGGAGCATCTGCGCCTTTTATCTCTTGCGGGTCATCGCTCAGAGAGTTCCAACGGTAAACCGACATCGGGACCGCTCGCGCAGCGTGCGCGGCGCGTCATGTCTGGTTTGGGTCGGCTGCGACAATCGGATCCCTTGGCCAGCAGACATACGGCGGGCCCTTGATGGTGGCTGGCATCGCAGTGCGGTGAACGTCTTTCCAAGAAGACAAAGCCGCTGCTTCGTCGCTGAAATTGGCATCCCCAAGAACGCCGCTGCTGTCTTGATCACATGCATCATATTGACGAGAAGCCCCGGCAGGCCCCGCTGCCTACTATGTGCCTACTAAAGAGAAAAGGGTTAGCGGCTCCTAACCTGCTAACCCTTTAAATGGTGGCTCCTCGACCTGGGCTCGAACCAGGGACCTACGGATTAACAGTCCGCAACTCCTCGCGCCCGGATTCAACCGGCGGTCGATTGTTGTGTGCTGCTCAATTGAAATTGAAGTGCAGTTCCCGTCTCTGTCGCGGGTTTGCAGATGAGTGCAGGTAGATGCGACAAGCCCTACCGATCCAAGAAGGTCCATGCTCACTACCGTAAGTAATGACAGTCTTTATTTTCTTCTGACACTCTTTATTTATACGATCAATCTCACACTGACGGACCCGGCCGTTATTCGACAGTCACCGACTTGGCGAGATTGCGAGGTTTGTCCACATCCGTGCCGCGGGCGCAGGCGGTGTGGTACGCCAGCAGTTGAAGCGGCACCACGTGGAGCAACGGGCTGAGCGGGCCGTAGTGCTCGGGCATTCGGATCACGTGGATGCCCTCCTCGCTTTCGATGCGCGAGTCGGCGTCGGCCAGCACATAGAGCACGCCGCCGCGGGCCCGCACTTCCTGCATGTTGCTCTTGAGCTTTTCCAGCAGCGCGTCGTTGGGCGCCACGGTGACCACCGGCATCTCGCTGGTGACCAGCGCCAGCGGTCCGTGTTTGAGCTCGCCGGCGGCATAGGCCTCGGCGTGGATGTAGGTGATCTCCTTGAGCTTGAGGGCGCCTTCGAGCGCGATCGGGTAGTGCAGGCCACGGCCGAGGAACAGCGCGTGCTCCTTGCCCGCGAAATCCTCCGACCAGCTGATCACCTGCGGCTCCAGCGCCAGCACAGCCGAGAGCGCAGCCGGCAGATGGCGCATGGCCTTCAGGTGCGCGGCTTCCTGCGATTCGGTCAGGCGTCCCTTGACCTGGGCCAGCGCCAGCGTCAGCAGGAACAGGCCGGCCAACTGGGTCGTGAAGGCCTTGGTCGATGCCACGCCGATCTCGACGCCGGCGCGCGTGATGTACGCCAGTTTGCATTCGCGCGCCATCGCCGAGGTGGCGACATTGCACACCGTCAGCGTCTGGTTCATGCCCAGGCTCTGCGCATGGCGCAGGGCCGCCAGCGTGTCGGCGGTTTCGCCCGACTGGCTGATCGTCACCACCAGCGTGCCCGGGTTCGGCACGGATTCACGGTAACGGTACTCGCTGGCGATCTCGACCTGAGTCGGTATTTTGGCGATGCCCTCCAGCCAGTACTTGGCGGTGCAGCCGCTGTAGTAACTGGTGCCGCACGCCAGGATCAGCACCGAGTCGATCTCCTTGAAGACGCGGTAAGCGCCGTCACCGAACAACTCGGGCACGATGCCCTGCACGCCTTCGAGCGTATCGGCCACGGCGCGCGGCTGCTCGAAGATTTCCTTTTGCATGTAGTGGCGGTAAGGCCCCAATTCGGCCGCGCCGCTGTGGGCCTGCACTGTCTTGACGGGGCGCGCCGCCGGCTTGCCCCAACGATCCACCACCCAATACTTGCCCAGCTGCAGGTCGACCACATCGCCTTCTTCCAGGTAGACGATCTGGTCGGTGACGCCGGCCAGGGCCATCGCATCGCTGGCCAGGAAGGTCTCGCCGTGCTCCACTCCCACGCCCAGCACCAGCGGCGACCCGGCCCGCGCGCCGACCACGCGGTGCGGCTCGTCCTTGCACATCACCGCGATCGCATAGGCGCCGTGCAACTGCGAAATGGCCGACTTCACGGCGTCACACAGGTCGCCATCGTAGAGGCTGTCGACCAGGTGGCTGACCACTTCGGTGTCGGTCTGGCTGTTGAAGACGTAGCCTTTGGCCTGCAGTCCAGCGCGCAGTTCCTGGTAGTTCTCGATGATGCCGTTGTGGACCAGGGCGATGCGCCCGGCCTTGCCGCCAGCCTCCTTGCCCGGTCCGTGGCTGAAGTGGGGGTGCGCGTTGTGGACCGCCGGCGCACCGTGAGTGGCCCATCGGGTGTGGGCGATGCCGGTCGTGCCGGTCAGGTGCTCGGCCTCGACCTGGGCCAGCAGCTTGGCAACCCGGTCGGTGCTGCGGGCGCGCTTGAGGCCGTCGCTATGGACCGCGATGCCGCAGGAATCGTAGCCCCGGTATTCCAGCCGCTGCAGGCCCTGGACCAGGATGGGAACGATGTTGCGGGCTGAAACGGCCCCGACGATGCCACACATGGGAACTCCTTGGTTGAGGCGTCACTGTATGGGTTCGCTTGTGAAATATGCAATCAAGTTTCAAGTAAAGTCAACTTGTTATTTCATCATTTTCAGCTATTGAAATATAATTCTACTGTGTCATCACCTTCGAAAGAATCGATCCATCTCGATGGAGTGGACATCGGCCTGTTGGAACAGCTCCAGACCGATGCTTCCCTCAGCAACCAGGACCTGGCGCAGCGCGTCCACGTGTCGCCGCCGACCTGCCTGAGGCGCGTCAAGCGCCTGCACGATGCCGGGTTGATCGAGCGGCAGATTGCCATCCTCAGCACCGAACGGCTCGCGCCAGTTCTGGGCCACGGCTTGCAGGCGGTGGTGGAGATCACGCTGGACCGCCAGGGCCAGGAGGAGCAGGAAGCGTTCGAGGCGAAAGTTGTGCGCGACAGCGCGGTGCAGCAGTGCTACCGGGTGTCGCCCGGTCCCGATTTCATCCTTGTCGTCCACACGCCGGACATGCCGGGCTACCTCGCGCTGACGCAACGGCTATTCACGGGCGACGCCAACGTGCGCAACGTGAAGGCCTTCTTTTCGGTGCACCGCGCCAAGTTCGAGCCCAAGGTCCCGCTGACGCGCGGCAACGCCTGAGCACGCCCGCGGGCTACTTCGGCTTCTTCTGCGGACGCTGCCAGTTGGCGATGCTGACCTGCCTGCCGCGCGCGACCGACAGCGCGCCCGGCGGGGTGTCCTTGGTAATCGTCGAGCCGCCGCCCACGGTGCCGCCACGGCCCAGGGTCACCGGCGCCACCAGCACGCAATTGCTGCCCACGTGCACATCGTCCTCGATCACCGTGCGGTGCTTGTTGGCGCCGTCGTAATTGGCGGTGATTGAGCCGGCGCCGTAATTGACGCGCTCGCCCACCACCGAATCGCCCAGGTAGGCCAGGTGGTTGGCCTTGGAACCGCGTCCCAGTGACGAGCTCTTGATCTCCACGAAGTTGCCCACGTGCACTTCGGGTCCCAGGTCGGCGCCAGGCCGCAGCCTTGCGAACGGGCCAACCCGGGCTTCTTCGCCGACCTTCACGCCGGCCTTCTCGCCGTCGATGTGGGTGAAGGGATGGATGACGGCGCCGGCGGCGATGCTGGCGTTCGAGATCACGCAGTTCGCGCCGATCGTCACGCCATCGCCAAGGGTGACGTTGCCCTGGAACACGCAGTTGACGTCGATCTCCACGTCCTGCCCGCATTCCAGCCGGCCGCGCAGGTCGAAGCGGGCCGGGTCGGCCAGGCGCACGCCGGCTTCCATCTGGGAGCGCGCCTGCCGCAGCTGGAATGCGCGCTCCAGTTGCGCGAGTTGCAGCGGGCTGTTGACGCCGTCGACCTGAAGCGGGTCCGGCGCCGTGACCGCCACCACCCCGGCTGCATCCTGCACCGCCAGAGCGACGATGTCGGTGAGGTAGTACTCGCCCTGCGCATTCTGGTTGGACAGCTTCGGCAACCAGCGCTTGAGCATCGCGTTGGGCACGGCCATGAAGCCGGTGTAGACCTCGCGCAGGCGCCGCTGTGCCTCGGTCGCGTCCTTGTGCTCGACGATGGCGCGCACCTGGTCGCCCTCGCGCAGGATGCGGCCATAGCCGGTCGGGTCGGTCAGCTCCACGCCCAGCAGCGCCAGCCGTTCGCCGCCGCAGCTGGCCAGCAGTTTC
>JAAPAA010000145.1 GCA_012274165.1 Thiobacillaceae bacterium | reverse complement strand
GCATTGTGCCGCGCTTGTTTCCATGGCGTCAACTCCCACGAGGCGACGCCGGTCCACTACGGGCCAACGCCCGTGTCGGGGCGTTGGCCCGCGTGATGTTCCTGCTCAAACTGCTGGCGCGTCTGCCGCTGCCGGTGCTGCATGGCCTCGGCATTGCGCTGGGCTGGCTCATTTACTGGGCGCCGGGGCGGCATTCGGCGCGCATGCGCAACAATGTGTTCGACAGCGGGCTATGCGTGCCCGGACGCGGATGCAACCGACTGCTGCGCCAGAGCATCAGCGAAAGCGGCAAGGCCTTCGTCGAATTGCTGCCGATGTGGCTACGTCCGGACAAAGTCGTGTTGAAACACGTCCGCGGCAGCAGCGGCTGGGAACCCATCGACGCCGCGCGCGCGGCGGGCCGGGGCGTGATCCTCATTGCGCCGCACATCGGCTGCTTTGAAATCATTGGCCAGCATTTCGGCGCGCGCCATCCTTTCACCATCATGTACAAACCGGCACCGCAGCCCCTGCTGAATGCATTGATGCTGAAGGGTCGCCAGCGCAGCCGGACGAAGCTGGTTCCCACCGACATGTCGGGCGTGCGCGCCTTGCTGGCAGCTCTCAAGCGCCAAGAGGGCATCGGCATCCTGCCCGATCAGGTGGCCAGCAGCGGCGACGGCGTGTGGGCGCCGTTTCTCGGCCGCCCGGCCTATACGCCGACGCTGGTCGCCAGCCTGCAGCGCAAAACCGGCGCGGCAGCATTTTTCGTCGCAGCCGAACGATTGAGCTGGGGGCGCGGCTATCACCTGCATGCCTATCCGCTGAATGACACGCTGCCGCAAGACAAGTCCGCCGCCGCCCTCCACCTCAATCAGGGCGTGGAAGCTGTGGTGCGGCAATTCCCGGCGCAATATCAATGGCGCTATAACCGCCACAAATGCCCAAGCGGCGTTGCGCGGCCGGCCCATTTGCCTGCCGCATGAACGCCGCTGCACTGATGCTGTTCAAACTGCTGGCGCGCCTGCCGCTGCCGCTGCTGCATGGCCTCGGCATCGCCCTGGGCTGGCTGATTTACTGGACGCCGGGCCGGCATTCCGCGCGCATGCGCAACAATGTGTTCGACAGCGGGCTGTGCACGCCCGGGCGCTCGTGCCGCCGCCTGCTGCGGCAAAGCATCGGCGAAGCCGGCAAGGCCATTATCGAACTGTTTCCCATCTGGCTTCGCCCATACGAAAGCGTGCTGAAGCTGGTCAAGGGAACCTCCGGCTGGGAGCACATTGATGCCGCGCGCACAGCCGGCAAGGGCATTATCCTGATCGGTCCGCATGTTGGCTGCTTCGAAATGCTCAACCTGTATTACGCCTCGCACCATCCTTTCACCGCGATGTACAAACCGCCGCGCAAGCCGATGCTTGCTGAGCTGATGCTGTCCGGCCGCCAGCGCGGCCAGGCAACGCTGGTGCCAACCGACCTGTCGGGCGTGCGCGCGCAACTGGCCGCGCTTAAACGCCACGAAGCCATCGGCATCCTGCCCGATCAGGTGGCCACTGGTGGTGACGGCGTATGGGCGCCGTTTCTCGGTCGCCCGGCTTACACCCCGACGCTGGTCGCCAGCCTGCAACGCAAGACCGGCGCGGCGGCGTTTTTTGTCGCGGCGGAACGGCTGAGCTGGGGACGCGGCTATCACCTGCACGCCTTTCCGGTGAACGACACCCTGCCGGAAGACAAGGCCGCCGCCGCCATCCGCATCAACCAGGGCGTGGAAGAGGTCGTCCGCCGGTTCCCGGCGCAGTATCTGTGGAGCTATAACCGCCACAAGCGCCCGAGCGATGCGCCCGATCCAGACGCGCTACGTCCGGATGGCGCGCCTCCGGCATGACCCGCCCCGCCAGCAATTTGCTGCGCCCCGCACTGCTGCCGGTGTGGCTGGGGGTCTTCGTGCTGTGGCTGCTGCACTGGCTGCCACTGCCGCTGCAGGCCGCCATCGGCAACAGCCTCGGCTGGCTGCTGGCGCTGTTTCCCAGCAAGCGGCGGCGCGTTGGTGCCACCAATCTGGCACTGTGTTTCCCCGACGCCCCCGCCTCGCTGCGCCGCCGCTGGCTGCGGCAAACCTTTCAGGCCTCGGTCCGCGCCGCGCTGGAATACGGCATTCTGTGGTGGGGATCGGCCGCGCGGGTGCGTCGCCTGGTGCGCATCGACAACCCCGAGGCCGCGCGCGGCGACGGCGTCCGTCCGGTGATCTGGCTGGCGCCGCATTTCGTCGGCCTCGACATGGGCGGCGTGCGGCTGACCATGGATCAGACCATCGTCTCCATGTATGCGCGTGCGCAAAACCCGGTCGCCGACAAATACATGCGCCACGGCCGCACGCGCTTTTCGGACATCGTGCTGATCGAACGCCACGAAGGCATCAAGGCCACGCTCGCCGCGATCAAGCGCGGACTGCCGTTCTACTATCTGCCGGACCAGGATCATGGCCGCCTCAACGCCGTGTTCGCGCCGTTTTTCGGCATCCCGGCCGCCACCGTGTCGGCGCTGCCGCGTCTGGTCAAGCTCACCGATGCGCAGGTCATCCCGGTCATCACCCGCCAGTTGTCCTGGGGGCGCGGGTACGCGCTGCACTTTTATCCGCCGTGGGAGCATTTCCCGAGCGGCGATGTGGAAGCCGACGTGGCCCGCATGAACCACTTTATCGAAGACCGCATCCGCGAAATGCCGGAACAGTATTTGTGGCTGCATCGCCGCTTCAAGACCCGTCCCGACGGTTGCGCCAGCCTGTATGACTGAAGTCCGCCGGCTCGAAAAGTCTGAAGTCGATGCCGTCAGCGCGCTGGCGCGCGTGGTGTGGCAGGCCACCTACCCGGCGCTGATTTCCCAGGCCCAGATTGATTTCATGCTGGCCGACCGCTATGCCGCCGAGCGCATCCACGCGCAACTCGACGACCCCCGCCACGCCTGGTGGGTGGCGCAGCACAATCAAACGCTGGCCGGTTTCGCCCATGCTTCGCTGGACGGCATGGACTGCAAGCTCGACAAGCTGTATGTGCATCCCGACAGCCAGCGTCAGGGAATCGGCCGCGCGCTGCTGGCCACCGTGCAGGACTGGGCGCGTGCGCAGCATGCCCGCCGCCTGTGGCTGCAGGTCAATCGCGGCAACACGCAGGCGGTTGCGGCCTATCAAAAACAGGGCTTTCGCATTCTGGAATCGCGCATATTCGACATCGGCCACGGTTTTGTGATGGACGACCATGTGATGGAGCGAACGCTATGAACTTCAGCAACCCAGACGACGCCACGCTGCGCGCGCTGCTCGACCGCACCCAGACCATTGCCGTGGTCGGCCTCTCGCCCAGGCCAACGCGGCCGAGCTACCGCGTGGCGCAGGCGATGCAGCGCTATGGCTTCCGCATTGTGCCGGTGCGGCCGCTGGTTGACAGCGTACTGGGCGAGAAAGCCTATGCGACGCTCGCCGAGATCCCGTTCAAGGTCGATCTGGTGGACGTATTCCGCGCGGCCGAGCACCTGCCCGCTATCGTCGAGCAATGCCTGGCGCTACACTTGCCATCCATCTGGATTCAGGAAGGCATCGTTCATGAGGCCGCCGCGAACCAAGCGCAAACGGGTGGCATGACGGTGGTGATGGATCGCTGCCTGCTCAAGGAATACGTGAGACTCAATACTTGAAAAATGGAACCCCCCAAGGCATGAACCTTCGCTTCACCAAAATGCACGGTCTCGGCAACGACTTCGTCGTGATCGACGGCATCACGCAAGCCGTCACGCTCAGCCCCGAGCAGTGCCGCCGCATCGCCGACCGCCATTTCGGCATCGGCTGCGACCAGATTCTGCTGGTCGAAAAGCCCAGCCAGGACGGCGTCGATTTCCGCTATCGCATCTTCAACGCCGACGGCGGCGAGGTCGAACAATGCGGCAATGGCGCGCGCTGCTTCGTGCGCTTTGTGCACGACCATAAACTCACCGACAAGACCGCGATCCGCGTGGAAACCGCGTCGGGCATCATCGAACCGCGCCTGCTCGACAATGGCCAGATCACCGTGAACATGGGTGCGCCGCGTTTCGCCCCGGCCGACATTCCCTTTTCGACGACCAGCGAAGCGCTCACCTATCCGCTCAAGGTCGGCTCGCACACGCTCGAAATTTCCGCGCTCTCCATGGGCAATCCACACGCCGTGTTGCGGGTCAACGACCTCGACAGCGCGCCGGTCGATATCCTCGGCGCGGCGATCGAAGCGCATCAGCGTTTTCCGCACCGCGTCAACGCCGGCTTCATGCAAATCCTGACGCCGCACGACATCCGCCTGCGCGTGTTCGAGCGCGGCGCGGGCGAAACCCTGGCTTGCGGCACCGGTGCCTGCGCGGCAGCCGTTGCCGGCATCCGCCAGGACTGGCTCAAAAGCCCGGTCAGCGTCCACACCCGGGGCGGCGATTTGATCATTGAATGGGCGGGCAAAGACCAGCCGGTGTACATGACCGGCCCCGCTGTAACTGTATTTGAAGGAGCAATTGAAATCCCATGACTCATCCCAGCGACACCCAACCCGCCGCACTCAACCCCCAGGCCGTTGCCGATTACCTGATCCAGCACCCGAATTTTTTCAACGATTTCCCCGGCATCCTGGCGGAGCTGAACATTCCCCACCCGCACGGCACGCATGCCATCTCGATGAGCGAGCGCCAGCTCATTTCGATGCGCGACAAGGTGCGGATGCTGGAAAACAAACTGGCCGAGCTGATCCAGTTCGGCGAGGAAAACGACGGCATTTCCGACAAGATGCAGGCGTTGGCGCTGGCGCTGATGACCACGCGCACCCCGCAGGACATTCTGGTGGCGCTGACGCTGCATCTGCGCGAAGGTTTTGCGGTGCCGCACCATGCGCTGCGCGTGTGGAACCTGCCTGCCGACAGCGTGCCCGGACTCAGTGATCCGCTTTCTCAAGGGGCGTGCAACCAGATCAACGCCATGACGCAGCCGGTGTGCGGCGTGCTGGCGGTGGACGAGGCGATCAACTGGTTCGGCGAAGTCTCACCGCACCTGCGCGCATTTGCCTGCATTCCGCTGCGCGTCGCTCCCAACAACGCGCCGCTGGGATTGCTGGTGCTGGCATCGGAAGAGGAAAAACGCTTTTACCCCGGCATGGGTACGCTCTATATCGAGCGCCTGGGTCAATTGATCAGCGCCGCCTTGCTGCGGATGGAAGATTGAATCCAGTCGACAGCTACCTGCAACACCTCGCCGCCGAACGGCGGCTGTCGCCGCATACCGTCGCGGCCTATCGGCGCGACCTGGCCAAGCTCGATCAACTCACCGCCGGCAAGCCGCTGGCCGAACTCAGCGTCACCGACATCCGCGGCGCCATCGTCAAGCTGCGCGGGCACAATCTGTCTGCCGCCAGTGTGGCGCGGCAATTGTCCAGCTGGCGCGGGTTTTATGTTTTTGCCTGCCGTCGCCTCGGCTACGCAAGCAATCCCTGTACCGGTCTGCGCCCGCCCAAGGCGGCCAAAGCCTTGCCGCAGGTGCTGTCGCCCGACACCTGCACGCAACTGCTGAATGGCGCCCATGTGGCCGTGGAAGACGACCCCCTGCAGGCGCGCGACCGCGCGATGTTCGAGCTGTTCTATTCGTCCGGGCTGCGTTTGTCGGAACTGGCTGACCTCGATCTGAACGACGTCAACCTGCAATCCGGCGAAGCGCAGGTCACCGGCAAAGGCCGCAAAACCCGCATCGTGCCGGTAGGGCAGCAGGCCCTGAGCGCGCTGGCCGCCTGGCTGCAACAGCGCTTGACGCTTATGTCCCGCAGGGACGGTATCCCTGGGGAGGCGCGCGACAACACGGCCGCGCTATTTTTGAACCAGCGCGGCACCCGCCTGAGTCCGCGCAGCATCCAGCTGCGGCTCACGCGCTGGGCCATTCAGGCCGGCTTGAACCAGCACGTGCACCCGCATCTGCTGCGTCACGCGTTCGCCACCCATGTGCTGCAATCCTCAGGCGACCTGCGCGCGGTGCAGGAAATGCTCGGCCACGCCAGCATCAGCACGACTCAGGTCTACACCCATCTGGATTGGCAACACCTGGCCAAGGTATACGACCAGGCGCATCCGCGCGCGCGAAAGAAATCCTGAAGCCTTTGCTGACGGTTTCTGCCAGTCAAGGAATTTTCATGTCGGCCACGCCGGGCGCCGGTTCCGGATACTGCATTTTCAGCTTTTCCAGCGCCTCGATCAGCAGATGGGACACCATCAGATTACGCGCCAGCTTGTTGTTGGCGGGAATCACATGCCACGGCGCGTGCGCCTTGCTGGTGGCCGACAGCGCAGCTTCGTAGGCATCCATGTAGTCGTCCCACTGCGCGCGCACGGCGAGATCGCCCGGCTGGAATTTCCATTGTTTTTCCGGCGTGTCGCGCCGTTCTTCCAGGCGCTTTTTCTGCTCGTCTTTGGAGATGTGCAGATAGAACTTGAGGATGGTCGTGCCGGTATCCGCCAGCATGCGCTCGAAGTCGTTGATCTGCCGGTAACGCCGCTTGCACTCGGCGGCGTCGATCCAGCCGTTGACGCGCGTGATCAGCACATCCTCATAGTGCGAGCGGTTGAAAATGGCGATCTCGCCCGCGCCCGGAACATGCGGGTGCACCCGCCACAAATAATCATGCGCCAGCTCTTCGGCTGTCGGCGCCTTGAAGCACGCCACCTTCACCCCCAGCGGATCGACGCCCTGAAACACATGGCGAATGGTCGAGTCCTTGCCGGCCGTGTCCATCGCCTGCAACACCACCAGCAGTTTGTGCTTGCCTTCGGCGTACAGCAGTTCCTGCAGCGTTTCGAGCCGCGCGTGGTAGCCCTCCAGCAGCTCACGTGC
The DNA here is from genome assembly GCA_012274165.1 of Thiobacillaceae bacterium. Lineage (GTDB taxonomy): Bacteria > Pseudomonadota > Gammaproteobacteria > Burkholderiales > Thiobacillaceae > Thiobacillus. The sequence continues at coordinate 1,193 of JAAPAA010000145.1, read as the reverse complement.
GTCGGGTTTGTCCTTGCCGACAACACCGACATCGTCGGCATCCCATTTCGAAAGTTTGACCGTGGTGTCGGGGGGAATACGCGTGTCGGCAGGCTTCACAAGCTCTCCTTGGGTGGAACGAGCGTCATCCAGTTACCGAGCGCCTGGCTCATTTCGTCGAGGGTGAGATGGCGCATCAGCGCACGGTTGCCGGGCGCCATCTGGTCCCAGGCGCAACGCAGGCTGCGGATAGTCGGCTGGCTGGCATCACGCAAGCCAAACGTGGTGATGAAATACAGGAAGGACGGGGAGTCACCGCCGCCGAGGCCCGTTTTCAGGTACCCGGGGGGAATGACGCTTGATGCCGCTGCCGTGATGTCGCTCACGCTGCGCGTGACCCGCACCACTTCGAAACGTCCCGGCTGCAGCATCTGCACCTGGTTGCTCAGCGTGTTCACTTCCATGATGCAGAACGGATCCTGTTCCTGCACGCCGTTGCGCGGCACGATGCGGCCGTATTGCAACCGCACCGTGGCCGCGCCAGGGTCGATCGGCAGCACCCGGTTGAGCTGCACTCCCCAGCCCGGCGGGTACGCGTAATACGGCGACCCCGGATCAGGCGAGGCCAGGCTGCCACAGCCTCCCAGAACCAGAACCCCAACGAGCGTCAATGCCTTCATTCCATCGCGTCGCATCGTCCCCTCCAATTACTCAGGCCGCACCTTGAACCACGCCGCATACAAGGCTGGCAGAAAAAACAGCGTCAGCAAAGTCGCTGCGATCAGGCCACCCATCACCGACACCGCCATCGGCCCCCAGAAAATCGAGCGCGACAGCGGAATCATTGCCAGCACGGCGGCCGCTGCGGTGAGGCTGATCGGGCGCATCCGCCGCACCGTGGACTCGATGATCGCGTCCCATTGCGACAGGCCGCGCGCCACGTCCTGCTGGATTTGATCGACCAGGATCACCGAGTTCCGCATGATCATGCCGGCCAGCGAAATAATCCCCAGCAGCGCGACAAAGCCCATCGGCTGCCCGGTCAGCAGCAGCGCGATCGCCACGCCGATAATGCCCAGCGGCGCAGTCAGCACCACCAGCAGCGCGCGCGGAAAACTGTGCAGTTGCAGCATCAGCAGGGTGAACGTGGTGATCAGGATCAGCGGCCACGAGGCGCCGATGGCCGCGTTGGCCTTGGCACTGCTCTCCACCGG
>JAAPAA010000144.1 GCA_012274165.1 Thiobacillaceae bacterium | reverse complement strand
TTCGTTTTTTGTTCAGCTGGAGTTGAACGGAATGGGACGCCTCGGTTCCAATCCGCTCAACGTTTTGAAACACAGTGTTCCTGGATACCTCCCTAGCAATGAACTTTTTCCGACGTCCTCCAATGAAACGTATGCAACGCCCTGACTGGCTTCGCCCTCACTGGGCACGGGTGCTGCTGATCGCCCTCGCGTCGCTGCTGCCGGTGCAGGCTGTCCATGCCTCTGCCGTCGTGCCGCTCAACCACATCGTCGCGGTCGTCAACGACGAAGTCATCACCCGCCAAGAACTCGATAAGCGTTACAACGAAACCGTGCGCAGCCTGACACGGCAAAACACCCAATTGCCACCACGCGACGTCCTGCAGAAACAGCTGCTCGAACGCATGATCACCGAACTCGCCCTGCAGCAGCACGCCCGCAGCACCGGTATTCGGGTCGACCCGGCGCAGGTCGAGCGCGCGATCCAGCGCATTGCCGAGCAGAACAAGATCGATGTGCCCACCATGCAGGCCGCGCTGGAAAAAGAAGGGCAAAGCCTCGACAGCATGCGCACCACCATCCGCAACGAAATCCTCATCACCCGCGCCCGCGAACGCGACGTCGACAACCGCGTCACCGTCAGCGATGCCGAAATCGAAGGCTATCTGCAAACCCAGGCGCAACAAGGCGCGGAGACCGAATACAACTTCGCCCACATTCTGCTCGCGGTGCCGGAAAACGCCTCGCCCGAACAAGTCCAGGCACAGCGCGCGCGCGCCGACGACATCCACGCCCAACTCGAGAAGGGCGCCGATTTCGCCCAGTTGTCCGCCAGCTCGTCCGACGCGCCGAATGCCATGCAGGGCGGTGCCTTCGGCTGGCGTGCCAGCGGCAAAATGCCGGCGCTTTTCGTCGATGCCTTGAAGCCGCTGCAACCCGGCCACATCAGCCCGGTGCTGAAAAGCAGCAACGGCTTCCATATCCTCAAGCTCATCGATAAACGCGGGCTCGATGCGACGCTCAACGTCACCCAGACACACGCGCGCCACATCCTCATCAAAACAAACGAACTCACGTCGGAATCCGACGCCAGGAACCGTCTGCTGCAACTGAAAGAGCGTCTCGACAACGGCGCGAAATTCGAGGAGCTGGCGCGCCAGTATTCCGACGATGGCAGCGCATCCAAAGGCGGCGATCTGGGCTGGGTCAACCCCGGCGACACCGTTCCCGAATTCGAGAAGGCGATGAATGCGCTGAAAGTGGGCGAAATCAGCCAGCCGGTGCAATCGCCGTTTGGCTTGCACCTGATCCAGGTGCTGGGCCGCCGCGATCAGGACGTCACCCAGGAACGCCAGAAACTGCAGGCACGCCAGGCCATCCGCGAGCGCAAGGCCGAAGAAGCCTTCCAGGACTGGGTGCGGCAGATTCGTGATTCGGCTTACGTCGAATTGCGGCCGATCGATTGAACCTGCGCATGGCTGAGCCCGGCATGCACCTGCCCGTCATCGCGCTGACCGCAGGCGAGCCCGCTGGTGTCGGCCCCGACCTCTGCATTGCGCTGTCGCACCAGGACCTGCCGTGCCGGCTTTCGGTACTGGGCGATATCGAGGTGCTGCGCGCCCGCGCGGCGCAACTCGGCGTCCACGTCAACTTCATCACCGGCGACACCCTCCCCGCGCATCAGGCGGGTGCGTTGCATGTGCATCACGTTCCAGTCGCCTCACCGGTTACGCCGGGCGTGCTCAACCTCGACAACAGCGCCCACGTCCTGGACCTGCTCGATGCCGCCATCGCAGGCTGCCTGAATGGCTCGTATCAGGCGGTCGTCACCGCGCCGGTGCACAAGGGCGTCATCAACGACGCGGGCTTTGCCTTCACCGGCCACACCGAATACCTGGCCGACCACAGCAGCACCCCAAGAGTCGTCATGATGCTGGTCGGCGGCGGCCTGCGCGTAGCGCTCGCCACCACCCACCTGCCCTTGCGCGCCGTGGCTGACGCGATCACGCCCAGGCTGCTGATCGAAGTCATCCGCATCCTCCACGCCGACCTGCAAAACCGCTTCGGCATCGCCTTTCCGCGCATCGTCGTCGCCGGACTCAATCCGCACGCTGGCGAATCCGGTCACCTCGGCCGCGAGGAAATCGAGGTGATCGAACCGGTGCTCGAGCGCCTGCGCGGCGAAGGTATCGACCTCATTGGCCCGCTGCCTGCCGACACCCTGTTCTCGCACATCCGCCACACCCAGTGCGACGCGGTGCTGGCGATGTACCACGACCAGGGCTTGCCGGTGCTCAAATACGCCAGCTTCGGCGCAGGCGTGAACGTCACCCTGGGGTTACCCTTCATCCGCACCTCGGTCGACCACGGCACCGCGCTCGATCTCGCCGGAACGGGGCGTGCGGACGTGGGAAGCCTGGTGGCGGCAATCGAAATGGCTTTGGCGATGGTTGAGAAGAAGGGGCCAGGATTTAGGAATTAGGATTTAGGGAATGAGCGGCTTCGCCGCGCACTTCCAATCTCTAGCCCCTAGACCCTAGACCCTAGCCCCTAAAAATGCACACCCCCCGCAAACGCTTCGGCCAGAATTTCCTCATCGACGACGGCATCATCCACGCCATCGTCAACGCCGTTCATCCGCAGGCGGGCGAAACCGTCGTCGAAATCGGCCCCGGCCTCGGCGCGCTGACCAAACCGCTGCTCGAACGCCTGCCGCACCTGCACGCGGTCGAGCTCGACCGCGACATCGTCGCGCGACTGAACCGGGCCTGGCCCGCCGACCGGCTCACCGTGCACAGCTGCGACGCATTGAAATTCGACTTCGGCTCGCTGGGACACGAGCTGCGCATCATCGGCAACCTGCCTTACAACATCTCCACCCCGCTGCTGTTTCACCTGATGGAGTTTGGCGCGCAGATCCGCGACATGACTTTCATGCTGCAAAAAGAAGTCGTCGAACGCATGGTTGCCGAACCATCGACGCCGGATTTCGGCCGCCTGTCGATCATGCTGCAACGGCGGTTTCATCTGGAGTGGCTGCTCGATGTGCCACCCACTGCGTTCAACCCCCCGCCCAAAGTGAATTCGGCTGTGGTGCGCCTGATTCCCAAAACCCCGGCTGAAGTGGTACCGCTCGATGAAGCCCTGTTCTCACGCGTCGTCGCCGCGGCGTTTTCGCAGCGGCGCAAGACGCTGCGGAATACGCTCGGCAGCCTGATGAAACCCGAGGACTTCAACGCGCTCGGGATCGACTCAGGCAAGCGCGCCGAGAATCTCGCCGTCGCCGACTACGAAGCCATCACCCAGCACGTGGCTGCTCAGCAGAATCCCAAGTAAGCGCCCCGCAGGGCAGCACGGCTCAGTCAGCCAGGAAAGGGTAATCGGTGTAACCCTTCTCCTCACCGGAGTAAAACGTTTTGTGATCGGGCGCATTCAGCGGCGCGCCACGACGGAAACGCTCCACCAGATCCGGATTCGCCAGCTGCAAGCGGCCAAACGCAATCGCATCGGCGCCGCCGGATATCACGGCTTGCTGCGCGGTCGCAAAGTCATAGCCATTGTTACGAACCAGATTGCCCGCATACAGCGCGCGCAGCCGGTCATAGTCAAACGGCAGCCACGCTTCTTTGGGCGCGCCGCCGGTTCCCTGCAACACGTCGAGAAAGGCCAGCTGCAGCAGATTGAGCTGCGTCACCACATAATCGAATGTGTCCTGCGGATGGTCGTCGCTGATGTCGTTGAACGGGGTCACCGGGCTCAGCCGCAGGCCGACCCGATCGTTACCGATTGCCTTGCACACGGCTCCCATCACCTCCAGCAGCAGACGCGCGCGGTTTTCCGTGCTGCCGCCAT
>JAAPAA010000143.1 GCA_012274165.1 Thiobacillaceae bacterium | reverse complement strand
CAGCACGCCGGTGATCGAGGGCGCAAGGCGCAGCGCGTCGGGCACGCGGGCGATGACGCGGTATTTCATGCGATGCAACCAGCCCGGTGGATTGGGCAGGCCGACACTCTGGTCCACCGCAAAGCGGCCGTCCCACAGGGCGTTGACCACCTGTTCGGCTTCCAGCTTCCATGCGCCCTCCGGACCATCGCCTTCGATGCTGAAGTGGCCGTTGCGGCGTTCGACTGCCTGCACCTTGTGCCGCGGCAGGAAGCGGATGCGCGGTGAATCCGCGATGGCCGCGCGCAGCCATTGCGCCAGCTGATCGGTGTCGATGGCGCGCTCCTCGGTATGGAAGGCGGCGCTGAAGTGGCTGGAATCCACGCACGACGACAAGCTGGCCAGGTCTTGCGGGTGGTACAGGTGGTCCGGCCGCAGACCCAGATAATCCAGGCCCGTGTCATCTGCCAGGGCCTGCCGATAGGCGGCATCGACCGCGTCATAGTGCTGTGCCAGCTGCGCCGGCGTGGACAGCGAGTCATTCGCAACCAGATAGACGAAGGGTGTGGAAAGCCTGAGCTGGTCTGCCTTGTCGCCGATCCAGCGGGACAGCAGCGGGCGGAACCGCAGGGCGCCTTCCAGCTGCATCCTGGCCGTGTCCAGGCTGGTGTCCCTGGCGTAGATGAAGCCAAGGTGGATCTTGCCTTCATTGCGCAGGCTCGCCCGGTTGAGCGGGGTTTCGTCCTGGTCCACCAGGACAACGTCGACACCTTGTCTTGCCAGTTCCAGCGCAGTGCCCGCACCCGTCAGTCCGGCACCCAGCACCACGACTTTGCAGCAGGAAGGTGTCATGCGGTCATTCCACTTAAGCCGATGAGCGAGCTTACCTGCTTGCCCGGCCAGATGAAAAGCGCAGTGCCTATGCCCCGTTCAGGTTTTCTGAGGGGTCAGCGCGGATGCCGCACGATCAGGACGACTCGTTCCTGGTGCCGATGGCGAGAGGCGTAAAGCCGGATTGCCCGGATAAGCGCCATCGTCAGCGTGCAGGTTCTGCCACGAAAATCTCGACGCGGCGGTTCATCGCACGGCCTTCTAGCGTGTTGTTGTCAGCGATCGGTTCGTGCGAGCCGCGACCATCGATGGCAATACGGTTCGTCGCTACCCCGCGGGCAACGAGGTAATTGCGTGTCGAGGCGGCGCGATTGACCGAAAGCGGATTATTGATTGCATCCGAGCCGGTGCTGTCGGTGTGGCCGATGATGCTCACCGTCGTCACCGGGTTTTGATTCAGGGTGGTGGCGAAGCGATCGAGGACCGGACGCAGGTTCGGTTTGATGTCATAGCGGCCGGTGTCGAAGGACACATCGCTCGGGATCTCCAGCTTGAGCTGGTTATCGGCGGTCTGGCTTACGCTCACGCCGGTTCCCTGGGTGGCTTGCTCCATCGCCGCCTTTTGTTCCTCCATATGCTTCGACCACAGATAGCCGCCACCCGCACCCACTGCCGCGCCTATGACCGCGCCGGTCGCGGCGCTTTTGCCCTTGTTGCCGCCGGCTGTTGCGACACCGATTATCGTTCCGGCAGCGGCGCCAATCGCCGCACCTGTGCCGGTGGTTTTTTGCGTTTCGGTCATGTTGGCGCAGCCGGCAAGACCGCCGAGACCAATTGCGATGGCGCTAAGAGAAACAATGATTTTTTTCATGGAATAACTCCGGTTCAATTAAAAACATTTTAGGTATGGGCACAGGACTTCCGGTTCCTGTGGCGAGCGGTCTTGCTTGATGCATGGCCTGGTTGCGCGATGACTACTGCCACCAATCAGGCTTGAAACATTGTAGATGTGCAGGAGGAACGGCCGGATGCACCCTTTCCCCTGCCATGCGGTTCACCGCAGTCCCGACATCAAAAGGGCATGCCGCTTCACGCGCAGATTGCCTTCCCAGCCGCACTCCATCGAATGGCAGCGGTAGCGGCTGACTGTCATGAACATGCTCACAAGCAAATCGACAACTCTGCGTGGGACGCGATACGCAGGGTTGTCGCAGCGGGGGCATGTGCATCCGGGGGTGGAATAGCCGGCTTCGTCAGGACGATCACCGTCGGCAGCAGAGGGGGTATTCATGATCTTTTGATTCTCTTGTGGAGGCGTTGCCGTAGCGGCTGCGCTGTACTTATCGCGCCGATCAATCAAGCGGAGGCATCAACTGATGCCACACCGCTAGCCTGGCGCTGTGCGTGGCACAGAGCCAGACAGGACCACTAAGAGAGGTCCTTGTTGCGCGCTTCAAAGTCCTTGATCTGCTTCTCGGCTTCGTCCTTGGTGATGCCATAAGACTCCTGGATCTTGCCCGCCAGCACGTCGCGCTTGCCGGCAATGACGTCGAGGTGATCGTCGGTAAGCTTGCCCCACTGTGTTTTCACCTTCCCTTTGAACTGTTTCCAGTTGCCTTCCACGATATTCCAGTCCATATCAATCTCCTTTGGTTCGGGACCCGACGGGCGGAATTGCCAATCGAGCATCTTGGTCGCAGCCGGTCTCTCGCCATCTCGACACCTCTCGCAGCGAATGGCCACAGAAGGTAAAAACGGGCGACCGCCTGGACAGCTTTTATAGAAGCTCCCGATGAATGTGCAAGGGTAGTCGCATCCCCAAGAGCGGTCTGTACGCTGGCGTACGGAGTGCGATGTGCTGTGATGGGAGGGGCGTGGTTTTAGGAAGCTCGCACTGCCTGGGGCGCCCATCTCTGTTCCGGCCACATCACACTACACTACACTCGGCTGCTTTTTCTTGTTCTGCGTAGCCGGCGCTCCATCCCCCCGCCCCAGCAAATAATCCAGAAACGCCCGCGCCACCACCGACAATTCACGCCCCGCCGGATACACGGCGTACCAGTGGCGCAGGATCGGAAATCCCACGACATCCAGCACGGCGAACTGGCCGGGTGCGTTGAGGGTGAGGGCGTGGCGGGACAGGGCGGAGATGCCGAGGCCGGCGAGGATGGCCTGCTTGATGGCTTCGTCGGAGCGATAAGGGGTCAGCATCGCAATTAAAATGTCGAGCCACGTACCCCGGACATTTGCGTCCCGCGCATCGCCAAGATTCAGGCAATTATTGTGGGCTGGTTAAACACTCGCTGAACGAGGTAATGAACAGCCCTAGGTAGCGCCGCACCTTTTCTGCTCTGGCGTTATCGCTATCCATCGGTACCTCGCTGAGGATGTGGCTCGTGAATCGCTCAAACGCTTGGCTGTCGGAAAACAATCGGGTGATGAGTGAAGCTGTCTCGGGCAGGCAGAGTTGCGCTGCCTCTTTGCCGAGCAGTCCTGCGCCAGCCAGGTCGGGGTCGAAGTCTGCCCGAGTAATCAATTCCTGTTCCGAGTCGTATAGACGATCCATATTTCCCGCCTCTGCATATCTCGAAAGGATGTGGAAAAAGTCCTGCGCATCTTTCCCCCGATTGTCCGGCCAGCGATCCAGCCAGGTGATGAGCTTCAGCACGGCCAGCGAGGGGAGCGAAGCAACCGCCACGGTGAGGCCCGGAACAATCTCGACTTCGACAGCGGCATCAGCCGCCTCGCTGAATCCTGCAACGTTCATGACCATGGCACGATCAGGCGGCCAGACGATTATTCTGCCATCCTGCTCAATACCGCCAAATGGTACGAGATCGATCCAGGGGCGATGTGGGCTGAGACCATAGATCAACCGATGCTCGGCGCCGGGGGAGGTTTCAAATGCCCCCGTATCGATCAGCCCATTTTTCAGGGACTGAAACGTGGCCCAGTCTTCTACCGTCACCCCAAAATCGATATCCCGTGTGGCCGGGCCGGGGCTTTGTCCGTGCACATGCTCAAGCAGGATGACCCGGGCCAGCGCGCCAGCCACAAAGTAGCGGAGGTCGAGGCTGCGAGCCACCTGATCCACATGCCGCATGATCTCCAGTTGCGTAGCTTCAAGCGGCTTGTCAGGCCTGATTTTCAGCGTTGGCCAAATAACGGTCATAGATCATCCGTGCAGTTTCAAGATTCCTGCTATCCGTGGTTGCCATCAGATCGGCATAGGCGAGCAAGGGCGGAACGGTGTCGTTGGGATGGCCGCCCTGCCAGGCGTCCTCTTCAGCCACGTCCCAGAATGCTTCCAGCACTTCAATATCGCCGTTCGCATCGGGCCGGAGCCGTTGTTCCAGGATCAGCTGGTCGGGCTTGCCATGCAGGTAAAGGGTGAAGGTGGTTGGCTTCAAATATCCAGTCAGCTTGTCCGCGGCGACCTCGCCTCCCCAGCGCGCTTCGTATGCAGCGAGATCGAGGGTCTTCCACCAGTCAGGATGGGGCGCGCGAAAGCGGCGCGCATTCAGTTTCGGGTGTAGCTTCACCGGGTAAAAAGCAACCCACTCCTGCATCAGGCGGTCGGGGTTAAGCAAGCGCTTTTCGCCCCGCAGCACCTCATGCAGATACCCCTTGGCATTCAGATCCCTCAATACCCAGCCCACCGTCCCCAGCGCGACACCTGCGGCCTGGGCGATATCCCGGTAGTTTTTTGCAGCGAGGGCAGGATTCATCAACAACGCGAAGATGATCCGCATCCCGGTTGGTTTAAACGCCTGGTGCGGCGCAACGTGTGTCTTCAATTCCGGGATGTCGGGCTTCTTCCGCCCGGCGACAAATACGAACAGGCCAGGGGCATCCAGATAGGCATTGCCAGCGGCGTCGAGGAACGGAATGTTCAGCAGCTTGCAGCGTTCCGCCATCTCGGTCGTCATGTACGGCACCACCAGCATCCGGGGAATTCGGCAAGTGGTGCGCTGGTCTTGCCAAGCTTCCAGCATTTTGAGGCGATCGATGGCCGCCAGCCTGACCTCGGCGGCGTATTGGGTGCGCCCCGTGCCTTTTTCAAATTCGACCACGGCATCGGCGCCCGCATCGAGTGGCTCTTGAATTTGATCAAGGCCAATTTTCCCCTCGATACCCGTCACCAGACGAAATGCCTCTATGGCTCGCTGTAGCAGCTGATTCGCGTCCCCGGCAGGGTGTAAGCCATGAACCATGTTCATCTTTCAGTGATTTTCGCGTTACGTGAACACGAGAATAGATGAACAAAGGCAATTGTTCAAGTTGTATTTGTGTTCGCGTAACGTGAACATTGCGTTTTTATGAACAGCAAGCCAAGGCGCTTGCCGCTGTGAGCAACCTGGCTATTGATCCGCCCCGAACAATCGTGTCTGACCTGTTTGACTCTATTTGTTCGCGCCGGGCTTTGACAGCTATAGTTTTGATGAGGAGCGTGCATGATAAACCAGGGCAATTAATTGATCGGGTAGGTTCAACATATTGTTTTAATTGAAATCTATGCAACCGTCGAACACGATGCCCATAAAGACCGACATTTCGGTTGGCCAATACACATTGGGCGTCTGCGGAGCGGGGAGGCAGTCGGCAGGGTAAAATGTGGATAGATTGAGTCCCGAGCGCCGCGGCTGGCTTATGAGTCGCGTAAAGTCGAAAAACACAACACCGGAAATGGCTGTGCGCCATCTGGTTTTCGGCATGGGCTATCGTTATCGACTACACGATAAGCGATTGCCCGGCAGGCCCGATTT
>JAAPAA010000142.1 GCA_012274165.1 Thiobacillaceae bacterium | reverse complement strand
GTCGATGGACCTCATGGGTATCAAGCCTGAAGATCTGATCGACTACCCGAACCTGAGCTTCGCCGGAGTTGCTGCCTTTGTCGATATGTGCAGCCAGTCGAAACAATGCTGGTTTGCGTAAGAACTCACTTCCAACCATCGTTCAACACATCACCCGAAAGCAAGGAGAAAGACCATGGATACCGCAGTGAAACAGACCCTGACCGAAAGTGAATTGAAAGCCCTGAAGATCGGGAAACTCGTAGACGCCAGAGGCACGGCTTGCCCGGGACCCATGCTGGAGGCAAAGCGCGCCATCGGGGAATGCCCTGTCGACGGTGTCATGGAAGTGCAATCGTCGGACAACGGCACCATCGTCGACATTCAGCGCTGGTGTCGCAAGATGAAACACGACTACCTCGGTGACGTCGCGAACGATGGATTCTGGAGCGTTTACCTGAGAAGGAAGGCATAAAAGTGAGCTCCACGGGCAGCAATGGCACCCCGAAAATCCTCGTGTTCTCGACCAACGCGATCTCGGACCCGGGCATTGACCTGGCGGGCAGTGCGCATTTGCACTACTCGACCGCCGTCCAGGTCATCCCCTTGCCCTGTTCCAGCGGCGTCAAGCCTTCATGGATCGTGCATGCCCTGGAACGAGGATTCGACGGCGCGTTCATTGCCGCCTGCGGGGGCGATTGTGCCTATCTTTCCGATTGCACAACTCGCACCGGCGCGCTCGTGACACGGACGCAGGCGCTGATGAAAGAACACGGTATCAGCCCGAAGCGATTGAAAATGTCGGGACTCTGTTCCGTGTGTGCCGACAATTTTGTTTCGCACATGAACAAATTTCAACAGGAGTTAAAGTCTCTTGACTCTTAATACTGACAGATGTCCAGCGGGCACCGAAGTCATCAATCTGAATTTTGGCAAAAAGGCGCTGGACTACGACGTGATGATCGTCGGTGCCGGTGTCGCCGGCATGGAAACTGCGGCGTCGATGGGCGACATGGGCTACAAGGTCTTGCTGGTGGAAAAGAATTCCAGCATCGGCGGAAAAGCCATCCTCCTCAGCAAGGTGTTCCCGACGCTGGATTGCGCCAGCTGCATCGTGACGCCGAAAATGGCATCCGTTGCGCATCATCCCAACGTACAAGTCATGACCTACAGCGAGGTTGACAAAATCGTACGCAAGGTCGACGGTTCGTTCGCGGTGGATCTGCACAGGAAAGCGGCTTATGTCGATTTCGATGCCTGTACCGGATGTGGAAAGTGCGAAGAAATCTGCACGGTTACTGTACCGGATGAGTTCAACTATGACCTGGTGACGCGGCGCGTTGCGCATATTCCCTTCCCACAGGCAGTACCGAAAAAGGCCATCATCGATCGGCGCGGAGAAGCGCCCTGCACCTTCACCTGTCCGGCCAATGTCAAAGCCAGCGGCTATATCTCGCTGGTCAGGGCGGGCCGCTACGAGGAAGCCTTTAACTTGCATCTGGAAAACGCGCCTCTGGTGGGCAGCCTGGCGCGGGCGTGTTATGCGCCGTGCGAATCGGACTGCACGCGTGGAGGCAAGGAAGGGACCGTTCACATTCGCGGCATCAAGCGGTTCATGGCGGACCGTTATTACGCCGAGCATCCCGAACCGGAATATGGTCCGGTTGAAAACCAGCTGGACACACGGGTGGCCATTGTCGGTTCCGGGCCGGCGGGCTTGAGCGCTGCGTTCTACCTCGCACGGGAAGGCCACCAAGTGACGATTTTCGAGGCGGAAGAACAAGCGGGTGGCATGTTGCGAACCGGCATCCCCGCGTATCGCCTGCCGAAAGATGTCGTGGATCGCGACCTCAAGAACGTGACGGCGCTGGGCGTCGAAATCAAGACCGGACACAGGATCACTTCCCTGCCGGACCTCAAACAGCAGGGCTTCAACGCCGTCCTGATCTCGACCGGAGCGGCGGATGAACACGGTCTGGATATCGAAGGTCAGGACCTGGATGGCGTCATGGGCTGCATGCATTTCCTGCACGAAGTCAATGTGGGGAAAATGCCCGTGCTTGAAAACAAGACCGTCATGGTCATCGGCGGCGGCAACGCGGCCATGGACCCGGCCCGGGCCGCCATCCGCATCGGCGCCGGCAAGGTCCACGTGATCATCAACTATCGGCGCGGGCGCAAGGAGATGCCGGCGCACGACTGGGAAATCGAAGGTGCCGAAGAAGAGGGCGTGGAATTGATGCTCATGAGTGCGCCCACAAGGTTCATTGGCAAGGACGACAAACTGGTCGCGGTCGAATGCATAAGCATGGAGTTGGGCGAACCGGACGAAAGCGGTCGCCGCCGTCCGATTCCGATCAAAGGCTCGGAAAAAGTGATTCCGATAGACATGGCAATTCTGTCGATCGGCCTGTTGCCATCCACCTCCGGTTTCCCGGCCGAAATGAAGAATGACAAAGGTCTTCTGATCTCGGATCCACAGACCCTGCAGACGCCCGATCCGGCCATTTTCGCCTGCGGCGACTGCGTCACGGCACCCACGATGATGATCAATGCCATTGCACAAGGACGGCGGGCGGCGTTCTACATGGACCGCCACCTGAAGGGCGAATCGCTGAACGTGCCCTTCGACGGCGTTCTGGAAAAGACAGACAAGAACCTCGTGCTCGAAGAGGCAGAGCATTTCGTGGAACGGCAACCCGTTGCGCAGCACATGCTGTCGGTGGAGGAGCGCCGCAAGACATTTGAATGCTATGAACAGGGCATGAGCGAGGAAGAGGCGCGGCAGGAAGCCCAGCGTTGCATGAACTGCGGGGAGTGCTCCCAGTGCATGGAATGTGTAAGTGTCTGTGCTCCCCAGTGCATTGATTTCGCCCAGAAACCGATACCCCTGTCGATCAATGTGGGCACGGTGGTTATGTCAACTGGCTTCGAGATTCTCGACCCGGCGACCAAGCAACTGCTCGGCTACGGCAGGTTCCCGAATGTGATCAGCGGACCGCAGATGGACCGCTTGCTGGCGCCGACGCGTCCCTACAACGGCGTGTTACGGCCTTCGGACGGCAAGGAACCGGAGAACATCGCCATCCTCCTCTGCGTCGGGTCGCGCGACCAGACGGTCTGCAATCCGCTCTGCTGCCGCATCGGCTGCATGTACTCCATGAAACATGCGCAACTCGCGATGGGAGCATTGCCGATGGCCGAAATCACCATCTATACCATTGACGTTCGCGCATTTGGCAAGGGTTATGACGAGTTCTACGAGCAATCCAGGTCCATGGGGATCGAATTCGTCAAGGGCAAGGTAGCGCGAATCGAGCAATTCTCCAACGGCAACCTGAGCTTGCACTACGAAGACATGCTGGGCGAAGGCGGCATGAAGACGCGCGAACACGACCTCGTGGTCCTGACCGTGGGATTCCTGCCCAATAGGGATGCATTTTCTCTCTACAAGGGGGACGAGTTGGCAGCGGACGACTTCGGCTATGTACGCGAAGTCGATCCCATCAGTGAACCGGCCCGTACCAATGTTGATGGACTTTTCGCGGCAGGCGCCACCATTGGTGTGATGGACATTCCCGACACCGTGCTGCACTCCGGCGCGGCCGCGGCCCAGGCAGCCGTTTATCTTCAAAGAACGAGGGGCGGGTAATGGCACATAAACGACGCATCGGTGTCTACGTCTGCCACTGTGGCGGGAATATCTCCGACCATGTGAACGTAAAGGAAGTTGCGGATGCACTCCTGTGCGAACCTGGAGTCGAGGTCTCGCGGACGCATATGTTCACCTGTTCGGATGCTTCGCAACAGGAAATGATCGACGAGATCAAGGAAAAGAACCTGGATGGCCTGGTCATCGCCTCGTGTTCCCCGAAACTTCACATGTTCACGTTCCGCGCCATGGCCGAACGTGCCGGGCTGAATCCCTACCAATACGTTCATGTCAATCTGCGTGAACAATGCTCCTGGGCACATACGGGTGACAAAGTCAGTGCCACGGAGAAGGGGATAAACCTTGCGCGTGCCGGTGTGGCCAAGTGTGCCTTGACGCACCCCCTGACGGCGATTCGGATAGAAACCCAACCACGCGTTCTGGTTGTCGGAGCGGGCGTGGCCGGTATGCGCGCCGCAATCTCGCTCGCAGGAATGGGACTGTCGGTGTTTATCGTCGAGCGCGACAAGGAGCCGGGGGGCTGGGCCTCGCAAGCCGGGCGGATGGGCCCGGACGACCAGTACGGTCCCGATGTGGTGGCAAACCTGCTGGAGCAAATCCGGAAACACGAGAACATCATTCTCTATACCGACGCCGAACTGACGGCCAAGAGCGGCCATATTGGCGATTTCACCGCGACAGTTCGCCTGCGTGGCGAAGAGGACGTTTCACTCAACGTGGGGGCAATCGTTGTCACTACAGGCTTCACGCCCTATGAACCCCACGACGGCGAATACGGCTGGGGTAAGCCTGGAGTGGTCACCTTAAAGGATTTTCGCCAGATGCTTGACGCTGGCGCTGGCCCGTTGACCTACAATGGAATTCCGGTGCGGGACGTCGGCTTCATCTACTGTGTCGGCAGCCGCCAGACGCAAAGCGACACCTGTCCGGAGCCCAACACCTACTGCTCGCGCTTCTGCTGCATGGCGACCACATTCAGCGCCAGCCTGTTGCACGAATATGAAAAAAAATCGGGGCAGACCATCAATCAGTACCACCTGTATCGCGATGTCCGCACCTATGGGCACCTTGAAACCGTGTATACAAAAGCCCGAGCCGATGGAGCGCTGTTCCTGCGCTGGGATCCGAAAGAACCACCGCGGGTAGAACAGGGCAATGGCCGCCTTGCAATCAAGGTCAAAGACACACTGTCGGGCGATGAAGAGCTGGAGATTGGTGTGGACCTGGTGGTGCTCGCAACCGGCATGACGCCGCGAAAGAACGACACGCTCAACAATGTACTGAAAATACCCGAGAGCAAAGACGGGTTTTACAAAGAGATTCACCTCAAGTTGCGACCGGTCGAAACCGCCATCGATGGTGTGTTCATTGCCGGAGCAGCGCAAGGCCCCAAGAACCTGGCCGAAAGCGTTGCCTCGTCCCTGGCAGCGGTCGGCAAGACCGGCGGCCTGCTCAGAAAAGGCTACGTGAACCTGGAACCGCTCATTGCAAAGGTTGACACGGACAAGTGTATCTGGTGCGACGAGTGTCTCAAGGCCTGCCCCTATGGCGCCATCGAACGAGTGCGATGCGGCGACAAGGAAGTGGCGATGGTGATCGAGTCTTCATGCAAGGGAGAAGGGGCATGCGTTCCAGTGTGTCCACACGACGCCATCGATATCGAGGGCTTCAGGGATGACCAGATCATGGCCATGATCGATGCAAGCCTAAAGGAGCAGGTGGCAGCATGAGCAATACTCAGACAACAAGATTGCGGGACATGCTCGACATCGCTCAGGACGAAATGATCATGAAGGATCGCATCGCAGGCATTCTCGAACAAGGGCCGAAGACAATTCCCGAAATTTCGGAGGCACTGGGCTGCCCCTCCCGGGAAGTGACGGTTTGGCTCTTCGGCATGCGCCGCCATGGCATGGTCGAAGCAATTGGCCGTGCGGACGTGGATGGGTACTTCCAATACGAACTCACGAAGACACATTCGCCGGAACCTGCGTGAGCTGGCGACGAGGACAACACAATGATCAGAGTATCATCCGAATTAGCGGCCCGCATGAAGGAAGCGGAAGGATTCAACGCCGGGGCGTGCTTCCACTGCGGTACATGCACGGCGCTCTGCCCGCTGGGGTATGAAGTACTTCCGCGCAAACTATTCCGCGAGGTCATGCTCGGACTGGAAGACAGGGTCCGCGCCAGTATCCCGCAAATCTTCTCCTGCCTGCTGTGCCGCATGTGCGAAGAGAACTGTCCGTCGGACGTCCATATCGCGGAGAACATTCGAACCCTCCGCTGCCTGATCAACCGGCAAGAGTTTGGCCTGAAGTAGGAGATTATCTTATGCCTTTGCCGATTGCACCGATTCTGGGGATTCTCTCCGACAACCTGCGCAAGCGCGGCAGT
The DNA here is from genome assembly GCA_012274165.1 of Thiobacillaceae bacterium. Taxonomy (GTDB): domain Bacteria; phylum Pseudomonadota; class Gammaproteobacteria; order Burkholderiales; family Thiobacillaceae; genus Thiobacillus. The sequence continues at coordinate 3,262 of JAAPAA010000142.1, read as the reverse complement.
GTTCTGCCACTGTCGAAGCGCTCGGCTACGGGTTGGGCACGCGGACTTGACTTGCCGCGCGGCGGCGAGACGATTCTCTACACCGGGCACATGTACCAGATGATACCCGCCCTGGAGGTCATGTCTTCCCAGATGGCCGCGCTCGAAAACTCGTTCATGACACGGTTCATGGGCATGGGCCGCCTGCTCAACAAGTTCGTGAACCTGTCCTTCTTCATGTCCCTCACCGCTTCGTCGGAAAAAGCGCGTCATTCCGACCAGGTATTGCGCGACATTGCCGGGCTGCTTCGCGACGCGGGGGTCGAGTTTGGCTATCTGTACGAAGACGAACTCTACGCCGGCGCGCTCGTCCATGACGAGGGCATGGATGAAGTCTTCGGCAACCATGCCCGCCGTGTGGCGGAGCATTTGAAAAAGCGTGGCGTCCGGCGCCTGATCACGGTGGACCCTCACACCACCAATATGCTGCGTCAGGTGTACCCGCGTTATGTCAAGGACTTCGATATCGAGGTGCAGAGCTACCTGGAAGTGCTGGCGCAGGCACATCCCGAGGCCACGGAACCGGTAAACGGGGAAGTCGTGGTGCACGATTCCTGTGTCTATGCGCGCTACGAGAAGATGTATGAGCAACCGCGTGAACTGTTGCGGGCAGCGGGACTGTCCTTGCGGGAGCCGGAACTATCGGGCAAGTCGACACACTGTTGCGGTGGCCCATTGGAGTCGCTTTTCCCGGCCGAGGCGCATCGAATTTCCGCAATCCGCGTGAATCAGCTCGAAGCCGAGGGGAAGAACGTGGTCACCATGTGCCCGATCTGCTGGGTGAACCTGAGCAAGGCCGCCGGGGACAGGCTGGTCATCAATGATATTGCCAATACCCTTGCCGCCTGCCGTCGGCAAGCATCGCCGAGCGCCTAGCCTGGATTGCATCCGTAGCGAGGAATGAAATGAAGATTGCCGTTACCAGCCAAGACCGCAAGACCATCACCGAACATGCCGGCAAATGCCGCAAGTTCTGGATTTACGAAATTGACGGCAAGACGGTCGTCAAGAAAACCATGCTTGAACTGGCGAAGGAGCAATCCTTCCATGAAAGCCATGGGGCAGGCCCTCATCCGCTGGACGGAATCAAGGTACTGATCAGCGGCGGCGCGGGTCAGGGGCTGATCCGGCGCCTCGACAATATGGGCATCCAGGGTCTGGTGACTGCGGAAACCGAACCCGATTCAGCCGTAGCCCATTTCCTCAGCGGTACGCTCAAGCTTGCTCAGGGTGGGTGTCATGAGGGGCAGGGCGAACATCAGCACGGCGGGCAGGCTTGCTGTCATTGACACGGGCTTGGCTAAAGCGGTCGTGCGCTTTGGAAACGCTGCCCTTTGACCTGCGTGAGTATTGGGCGACGAAGGTCCAGTGTGTATTGCCAGGGATGGCGATGCGCCGGCCAGCTGCAGCCAGAGCTGCGGCCAACAGTGTTTCGGCGCCGCGCCGAAAATTGAAACCAGACGTGTACAAGGATCAATCGATATGACTGCCACAATCGGATATGAAGCGGAGGCCCGCGCCCCAAACGCGCCCGCCTGGCTGGCGGGTTTCAAGGCGGACTACGAAACCGTATTCGTCGACGGATGGTCGCCCTATCTGGGCATCGTTCTGGTCGTCCTGGTGATTGTAGGGCTGATGATCAGCGGCCTGTTCTGGGGGGTGTTCGGCGGTCTCAGGCTCTGGGGCGACTGGTTCAATAACGCGATTGGTCTGGGCCCGGTGCTGGGTCTGCCGCAAACGCTGGAGAACCCGCTGCTGCAGCGCATATCGCTGATGGACATCACGCTGGTGTCGGGCGCCTTCTGCGCCGCGCTGCTGTCGCGCCAGTTCCGCATCAGCCGGCCGCCGCCGCTGGAGTACCTGTGGGCCGCGCTGGGCGGCTGCTTCATGGGCCTGGGCGCCACGCTTGCCGGCGGCTGCACTACCGGCGGTTTCTTTACGCCGGCTATACATTCGTCGCCCGCCGCCTGGGCAATGTGGGTGGGGCTGCTGTTGGGCGCGGGTATCGGGCTGAAATTGCTGTTGTGGACCCTGGAGCACATCGAATGGGGCATGCAGGCGCCGCCGACGCTGGCCACGTCACCCGCGCTGCTGTCGATCTATCCCTGGCTGGGCCTGGGCCTGGTGCTGGCCATTCTCGCCTGGGCCACAAACTGGTATTACTCGGGCAATGAACGACTGGCGGTAAGAGGAATCGTCATCCTCGGAGGATTCGCCATCGGTTTCATCATGCAACGCTCGCGTCTGTGCTTTGCGCGTGCCTTCCGCGAGCCTTTCATGACGGCAGAAGGCGAAATGACCAAGGCGGTCATGTTGGGACTTGCGCTTGGAATTCCGATCGCGGCGCTGTTGTTCAAAGGCAAGGTGATCGATCCCTACGTCGCGATTCCGCCCAGGTTCTGGCTGGGTTCGCTGTTGGGTGGATCAGTGTTCGGCATCGGCATGGTTTTCGCCGGCGGCTGCGCCTCGGGCGCGCTCTGGCGCATGGCCGAGGGGCATATCAAGCTTTGGGTCGCGGTATTCTTCTTCGCCTGGTCGGGTTCCGTCGCCAGCGCGTTGTTTCATGGATCCGGCCTGACCGTGAGTGAGATGACACTGGACGAGATCGAAGCGACGCAGCTGGGCATCCAGGCTTACTTCCCGGTCATGCTCGGCGGCTGGGGTTGGGCGCTGTTCGCGAGTGCAGCACTGCTGCTGCTTTGGTACGCGCTGGTGCGCTACAACGAATCGACCGAAAAATTCACCGTGCTCTAATCTCCTCCGGAGGGATTCCGGGTCAGGGGATCAGGACGCGGCAGCGAGGCGCGGCAGCGTCAGTATTGCCTCCAGCCCGCCTTCGGCCCGGTTGCGCAGCACCAGGTCGCCGCCATGCGCGCGCGCGATATTTCGCGCGATGCCCAGGCCTAGCCCCGTGCCGCCGGTGTCGCGGTTGCGCGAGGCCTCGCCGCGGAAAAACGGCGCGAACGCCTGTTCCAGTTCTTCATCCGGAATGCCGGGACCGTCATCGAGCACGCGGATGGTCAGGCGCTCGGCGTTGTCTTCCAGGCTGATCGCGGCGCGTCCGCCATAGCGGATTGCGTTGTCCACCAGATTGGTGAGGCAGCGGCGCAGCGCCAGCGGCCTGCCCGGGTAGGGGCGCGAGACGCTGCCGTCGATCGCGACTTTATTGCCGGTTTCCTCGTAATCGGTCTGCAGGCTCTCCAGCAGGGCCATCGCGTCCACC
>JAAPAA010000141.1 GCA_012274165.1 Thiobacillaceae bacterium | reverse complement strand
GCGTTTATCCGGCCAATCTCTGCCCGTTATCCTGCTTGGTTGAGTTTGCGAGCTTCGGAGAGGATTTTGGTTAGGCGGTTGGAGAGGCGATCGAGGCAGCGTCTTGGAGGGCCGTCAGACAGGGATCGCCGGAACATTTCGATTGCGTGTTGAGCGAACAGTATGGCGTCGACAACACCAGCTAGGCCAGCACGCGGCGAAATTACTGGTACCTTCGGCTGTGGCGCCAGATGCCGGGGGTGAGAGCGTGCCAAATGGAACTCACGTTGTAGATCGTTGCCCGCGACCAGAACGTACTTCATCGTCATCTCAGCCTTGACGTGTCCGAGGAGTGTCATCAGTGCAGGCAAGCTGACGCCGGCGCGCACCATCTCAGTGGCATATGTGTGTCTCAGTTGATGCGGAACGATGGGCTTGGAAATGCCGACGGCGGTTGCGGCATCGGACAGATACGGGCGCAGTTGTTTGATGAGCGTTTGCTTGCCTTTGTGGCGTGCCAGCAGCCGGTCGTCAGCAGGGAGGGGGTCGAAAGAGCGGAAGAAGCGTAGGCGTTGGACGAGCTCACATACAAACGAGTCCACCGGGATCATTCGTTCTGTCTTCAGCTTGCCGAGAGGCACATGAATCGCCCAACGGTCCGGGGCCACATTGTGGAGGCAATCATAGGCGAGGTCGGCGCATTCCCCGATGCGCATCCCGGTATGGCGCAGTAGCAGGAAGACGTTGGCGGGCAGATCATTACGGCGGATCAGTTCCTGCTGGAGTAATCGATCCTGCTCTGCCGTCAACGGGCGGGGCAGGCGCTGGGGAATGCGCGGAAGGTCCTCGCGACGGATCAGACAAGTCAGATCGGGAAGTTGTGCAGTCCGGGCAAGCTCCTCCAGAATGGAGCGCAGAAACAGCAGACGACAGACGTAGACGGCCTGTGCCAAGGGCGGGGTGTGTGAGCGCAGATGGGCAAACCAGCCGAGGATGTGGGGATCGCGGTGCAGCTGATTTAGCGAACGAACGGCAGGATGGTCTTCGCCGAGATAGATCAGGAAGTTGCGCGCCGCTCCACGGTACTGACGGGCTGAGTCCGGGCTGAGAGCGGAAGTGATGGACTCAGTGGCACGTTGGAACTGGTGAGCTAGTGGATGTTCCAGCGGAGCATAACGGGAGAGCCTCATGGCCGCGTTCCGGGTACTGGCCTGATGTGCTGCGCCACGGCCTGCGCATATTGCTGATAGACCTCGAGAGGAGTGACTTGCACATAGACCATCGTGGTCTGAATGTGAGCATGCCCCATAAGCTGCATGAGCGCGGGCAGGCTGACCCCGGCACGCACCATATCAGAGGCAAAGGTATGTCGGAACCGATGGGGGTTGGCCGTCCTTACGCCGGTAGTCCGACGATGGTATCGAAACAATGAGCGCAACCCCGCGGGAGTCATCCGGGCGCCGCGCGCGGGTCCTTTTAGAGAAACAAACAGAGCGTTGCTCGAAGTCTGTGGCCGCTCCAGCCGCAGATAGTGATCAAGTAGTTGCATCGCTTCCGGAGCCAGCGGGAGGAATCGGGTCTTGTTGCCCTTGCCGCGCACGCGGATCTGCGCTTCCGAGAGCAGAAGATCGTCGCGATTCAGATCCCAGACTTCTTGCGACCGGAGACCCTGTAGGAGCATCAATCCCACGATGGCCAAGTCCCGGGAATTCCGAAAGCTGGACCAAAATCGCGCCACCTCGTCCACCGACAGTGGCACGATGGTTCGTTTGGGAGTCTTGACGCGCAACCGGCTCAATGCGGACCTTGGTTTGCCGATACCCATGGGTGCTCGCTGCCAGTAGTTCGTCTGTAACGCCGGAGCGGTCTGGTGGGGCGCGTCAGGAAAGATGATACGCAGGGCACGATCGACGATGGCAACGCGCTGATTGATGGTGGCGCCGGTCAACTCACGTTCCTGGCCGGACTGGAATCGCACATAGTCCAGCAGTGTCGATTCGGTGAGGTCATTTTTGGCGACCACGTCGGTGTGATGAACACCCTCCCACCACCGCAGAAAGTGCAACAACTCGTGGGCATATGTTCGCAGGGTGGTGTCAGCCAGGCGGCGGAGCATTTCGTAGTCGAGGTACCGATTGATCCAGTCAATCTCACGGCCGGTGGCCTGTTCGACAATGCGATACGGGCAGTGCACATGGTTGCCAGAAGGCTTGTGAACCACGCGGAAGCTCATCACTGCGCCACCTCCAGCAGCGACTGAAACTGACGCGCATCGCCGCCCTGGACAAAGAAGCTGTTCGGATCGTGTCCCTCGGGCAGCGAGACCAGACGAGCCGTGATGCCTCGTTCCCGAAGACTTCGTGAGAGGCATTGCGCCGCCTGCCGACCACTGCCATTGGTGTCGGCGTCAAAGGCCAGATAGACGATTCGCGGACCGTCGCAGAGTTGCCGAAACTGGCGCACATTGAGATGGGCTCCCAGCGAGCAGGTGACGTTTTGAAAACCGGCCTCCCACAACGCGGCGTAATCGAACAGCCCCTCGACGAGAATTACTTCCGGATGGGATTGGACCTGCTTCCATGCGTACAAGCCGCCTTTGGCGCCCGGCAAAAACCGGTGAGGTGGCGCCGAAGCCGAAATGCTACGGCCATAAAGATTGTCTTCCAGCGGAAAGACGATGCGGTGTACAAATGCGTCGTAGCCAGCGCCAGTCACCAGACCGACCTGACGCAGAGCCGGCAAGGGGTGGCCCAACTGCGTCAGCCAACCCCGCAGGCAACCACCGGGCGCGTAACCGATCCGCATCAACTCGAGCAGGGCCGGCGAGCGGATTCCGCGTTGGTACAGATAGGTAAACGCCTCGCTGTGGCGGTGTAACTGAGTGCGATAGAAACGTGTGGCTTCGTGCAACGCAGGTTCTACACCGTGCCATTGGCGCAGCAATACCACCGCTTGCGAGAATCTCACCTGGTGATAGAGCTCGGCGAAGCGGATCACATCCCCGCCGCGGCCACAGCCGTAGCAGTAGAAGAGGTCTTTGTTGGGATCCACCAGAAAGCTTGGTTGGTGGTCTCCATGCAAGGGGCACAGCCCCATCCATCGGCCACGGCTGAGGGGCCGCGCCGGTTGCCAATCATGCGCCTGCAGATAGCCCATCAGGGGAATCCGCTGTTTCAAGTCATCGATAGCTTGGCGATTCACGGACTTCTTGCCTCGATGGGCAGAATACGGCAGAGCGCGCCAAGATCCCAGGCAACGATGGTGGGTGCCCGTAAAAAGTGCTGGTCGACGGCTCCGGCCTTCAGCCAGCAGTACACGCTCAGCAGGCGCCGGTGTGCCCATCGGCGCAGGGTGGATGGATCGGGAGAGCGCGACGGATCTTGGCAGTACGGCGCGGCTTGCTCCACGGAGGTACCCGCGGCGATGTGCTCACAGGCCTGCTGTCGGCATCGCACGGTGAACGGCGCCGAAGGTACCAGCCAATCGGGCAAGACGGTAAAGGTCTTGTTGCAGGGCCGACAGAATCCGCGTCGCACCCAAATGTGATCGTGGCGGTCATCGTGGGCCTGACGGAACCGTCGTCCATGCCCGATGATCGTGAGGTCCTGGCAAAGGGGACATCGCCGCGGTAGGCGGTCCAATGGAATCGCCCCGGGATCGATGTTGTCTTTACCCTCTGGCAGTGCGATAAAGAGAATCACGGCTGGCGTGAAGGCAGCCGCTGACCGTCCCTGCCAAGATTCGATCTGAGGATCGGCCTTCACCCTCCCGGTAAAGTCAGTCTCGAACGAAAAAAGAATACTGCTTTCCAGGGCTCGCCGCGAGCCCCTCTCGCCCACGACATTGGCCGGTTATTGTGCGTTATACTTTGGTTTAGATCGTCGGTGATGGAGCCCGCCATCAGTTGGCTGGCTGGCCAAAATCCGGGGAGAGGTGGCTTCCGTCGGCTGCGGGGTGGATATCTTCCGTCCTCAAAATCATGGCTCCTCACGAGTAGGAGCCATCATTCTCGAAAGGACTCGAGACGGTTTCGCAGGTCGGTCCGCTTTCCGGCGCTGAGTGATTGCCGGTTGTCCGTTCGTGGAGCTGCAGACCATCGAGCCAGAGGCGAAAATTCGCTGAGTGTCCTCGCAAGGACCGGTCAGAGCCATTTACGCTGGTATAGTCTCCTCCGCCGCAACTTGGCCGACCACCATTCTGCGGCGGAGCCGGAGGTCTAAGGGCAGAGAAGCGGTATTGTGCGTGTTGCGAATCACGGTGGTCACTCAGGGCACCACTGCGATAGGCGGCCGAGGTCTTACCCGATGCTCTGCAAT
>JAAPAA010000140.1 GCA_012274165.1 Thiobacillaceae bacterium | reverse complement strand
GTTCTGGTGGAACCCGGACAAGTTCGTCGGCCCGGCCGGCTTGCTGCAGGCGTATCGGTTTATCGCCGATACGCGTGACGAGGCGAGTGCCGAGCGGCTGGATAACCTGGAAGACCCGTACCGGCTGTATCGCTGTCGCGGCATCATGAGTTGTGTCGATGCCTGCCCCAAGGGCCTGAATCCGACAGAAGCCATCGGGCGGATCAAATCCCTGCTGGTGAAACGGCGTGTCTGATTCGTTCGCCGCTGAACGGATCGCCTGGCGCTGCCGCCGAGGTTTGCTGGAACTGGATATCTGGCTGGGTGGCTTTTGGGCCGCGCACCACGCTACACTTCAGCCTGATGAGACAGCCGCGCTGGAGCGGCTGCTGACGTTGTCGGACATGGAGATTGCAGACCGGTTGCAAGGCAGGACGCCCGAGGGGGATGTCGGGCTTGCAGCGATTGTGCAACGCCTGCAAAAATTTCGCGCTGCGACATGAGTGGGCTGCAATTAATTGAGTGGATCAGGAATGAAAAATACCGTCACCCTTACCTTTAGCGACGGCAGCCCGTCGATCGAATTGCCGATTGAGCAGGGCACCTATGGCAAGCCCGTGGTCGACATCCGTGCGCTCGCTGCACATGGCTACTTCACCCATGATCCCGGCTTTACGGCAACCTCCAGCTGCAATTCGGCAATCACCTATATCGACGGCGACGAAGGCCTGTTGTACTACCGCGGCTATCCGATCGAGGAGCTGGCCTACAAGTCCGACCACATGGAGGTGAGCTACCTGCTGCTGCACGGCGAATTGCCGACGGCAGAGCAGAAAATGGCGTTCGAGCAGTCGATCCGCCACCACACCATGCTGCACGACCAGATGGAAAACGTGTTCCGCGGATTCCGCCGCGATGCGCACCCGATGGCGGTGATGATCAGCGTCACCGGCGCGATGTCGGCGTTTTATCACGACGACATGAACATCTTCGACCCACACCAGCGCGACATCGTCGCGCACCGGCTGATCGCCAAGGTGCCGACGGTGGCGGCCTGGTCGTACAAATACAACGAAGGCCAGCCCTTCGTTTATCCGCAAAATCGCCTGTCGTATGCGGCGAATTTCATGTACATGATGTTCTCGACGCCGTGCGAACCCTACGAACCCAATCCCGTGCTGGCGCGCGCGCTCGACCGCATTTTCATCCTGCATGCCGACCACGAGCAGAACGCCTCGACCTCGACCGTGCGCCTGGCTGGTTCCAGCGGCGCCAATCCCTATGCCAGCATCGCCAGCGGCATGGCCTCGTTGTGGGGGCCGCTGCACGGCGGCGCCAACGAGGCGGTGCTGAAAATGCTCGACGAAATGGGCGATATTTCGCGCATTCCGCAATTCATCAAGCGCGCCAAAGATAAATCGAGCGGCTTCCGCCTGATGGGGTTCGGCCACCGCGTCTACAAGAACATGGACCCGCGCGCCCGCATCATCCGCGAGACCTGCTACGAGGTGCTGGACGAGCTCGACCTGCGTGACGATCCGCAGTTCAAGATGGCGATGGAACTCGAACGCATCGCGATGGAAGACGAATACTTCATCAGCCGCAAGCTCTACCCCAACGTCGATTTCTATTCCGGCATCATCTTCCGCGCCATGGGCATTCCCGCCAGCATGTTTACCGCGATGTTTGCCTTGGCACGCACCGCGGGCTGGGTGGCGCAGTGGAATGAAATGCTCGCTGATCCGGCGCACAAAATCGGCCGCCCGCGCCAGCTTTACACCGGTGCGACGCGGCGCGAATTCGTGCCACTGGATCAACGCGGCGCCTGAGCTGCGAATCGATTGCCGATGAATTCGCCTGACTGGCTGCCAACGTCCCCGCTGTATGCCGGCAATGCGGCGTATCTCGAGCAGTTCAGCGACGACGCCCTGGCACCCTGGCTGACGCAGCCGCTGCCGGTAACGGGAGGTGGGTCGGATGCCCCACAAGGGGACTCCGACTTTCTAGGGGCTGAAGCCCCTGAAAGATCGTATGCGGCGCAGGTTGCTGTGCTCCGGCTGATCAATGCCTATCGCTATTTGGGCGTGCGGCGAGCCGATCTCGACCCGTTGCGGCGCTTTGAACCGCCGCCCACGCCCGAACTAGACCCCGCTCATTACGGCCTGACCGAAGCCGATCTCGGCCGCGAATTCGAGACCGGCTCGCTGTTCGGGGTGGATCGCACTACGCTGACAGATATATTGCAGCGCTTGAATAGCGCGTACTGCGGCCATATCGGCATCGAATACATGCACATCACCGATGTGGCGCGTAAACGCTGGCTGCAGGAACGCTTTGAATCGGCGCAAGGAAGCTATGGCGCGTCGGTCCCGCTGAAAAAGCAGTTGCTGCAACGGCTCACCGATGCCGAGACGCTGGAAAAATTCCTGCACACTCGTTATGTCGGGCAGAAACGCTTTTCGCTGGAAGGCGGGGAAAGCCTGATCCCGCTGCTCGACCTGGTGATCTCGCGCTGCGCGCGCCATGGTGCGAAGGAAGTCGTGATGGGAATGGCGCACCGTGGTCGCATCAACGTGCTGGTCAACATCATGGGGCGCTCGCTGGAAAGCCTCTACGAAGAGCCGAAGAATGGCGACGCCGCGCCCCTGTCCGGTGACGTGAAATACCACCAGGGTTTTTCAACCGATGTGACGATGCCGAACGGGCCGGTGCACCTGGCGCTGGCCTTCAACCCCTCGCACCTCGAAATCGTGCATCCGGTGGTGCGCGGGTCGGTACGCGCCCGCCAGGACCGGCGCGGCGATGTGCTCGGTTACGAAGTGGTGCCGGTGATCCTGCACGGCGACGCCGCCCTGTCGGGGCAGGGCGTGGTGATGGAAAGCCTCAACATGTCGCAGACGCGGGGTTTTCGCAACCATGGCGCGATCCATGTCGTGATCAACAACCAGATCGGTTTCACCACATCCGACCCGCGCGATGTGCGTTCGACTCTGTATTGCACCGATGTCGCCAAAATGGTCGAAGCGCCGGTGCTGCACGTCAACGCGGACGATCCCGAGGCAGTGGCCTTCGCGGTGCGCACCGCGGTCGATTTCCGCTACACCTTCCACAAGAATGTCTTTATCGACCTGGTGTGCTACCGCCGCCATGGCCACAACGAGCAGGATGAGCCGCTCGCTACCCAGCCGCTGATGTATCGCCGGATTCAGGCGCACCCCAGCACCCGTACTCTGTATGCGCAGCGGCTGGTGGATGAGGGCGTGTTGACGCAGACGCAGGCCGACGACATGGTTGACCGCTGCCGCGAACGGCTCGAACAGGGCGGCTCGCTGAACCCTCCGGCGCAGTCCGACTTCGATCAGGTTTTTGGCATCGACTGGGCGCGTTTCAGCGGTCATCCGGAGGCTGAGGTGACGGCCGCCATCGCGGCCGGGCGGCTGGATTTTCTCGGCGAGCGCATCACCACCCTGCAACACGAAATCGAACTGCATTCGCGGGTGCAGAAGGTGCTGGATGACCGCCGCAAAATGCGCGCGGGCGAGTTGCCTGTCGATTGGGGCTACGCTGAAAATCTCGCCTATGCCAGCCTGCTCGACAGCGGTTACAACGTGCGCGTGTCGGGCCAGGATTCGGCGCGCGGCACCTTCTTCCATCGCCATGCGGTGTGGCACGACCAGAAGCGCGAACGGCGCCAAAGCGGCGTCTATATCCCGCTCGAACATCTGCACGCGCGTCAGGGCAATTTCACCATCATCGATTCGCTGCTGTCGGAAGAAGCGGTGCTGGCGTTCGAATACGGCTACGCGACCGCCGACCCCGACACGCTCGTGGTGTGGGAAGCGCAGTTCGGCGATTTTGCCAACGGCGCGCAGGTGGTGATCGATCAATTCATCGCCAGCGGCGAAGCCAAATGGGGCCGTTTATGCGGCCTCACGCTGATGCTGCCGCATGGACTGGAGGGGCAGGGGCCGGAACACTCTTCCGCCCGGCTGGAGCGTTTTTTGCAGCTGTGCGCGCAGGACAACATCCAGGTCTGCGTACCCACGCTGCCCGCGCAGATGTTTCACCTGTTGCGGCGGCAACTGGTGCGACCCCTGCGCAAGCCGCTGGTGATTCTGTCGCCCAAGGGTCTGCTGCGTTACCCGGCCTCCACCTCGTCGCTGGCCGATTTGAGCCATGGCGCATTCCAGCCCGTGATCGACGACCCGCGCGCGCCAGTTCAGGCAAAACGCGTAGTGGCATGCAGCGGGCGGGTGTGGTTTGACCTCGAAGCGGCACGCGCAGCGCGCGGGCTGGACGACATCGCGCTGGTACGCGTGGAACAGCTTTACCCGTTCCCTGAAGAGGTGTTTCGCCGCGTGTTGAATGCTTATCCTCAGGCCGCTACTTTCGTTTGGGCGCAGGAAGAACCGATGAACCAGGGCGCGTGGTATCAGAGCCAGCATCACCTCAACCATTGCGCGCCCGGCGGGCAGCATTTCCATTACGCCGGTCGCCCCGCTGCGGCTGCGCCGGCATCGGGCCATCTGTCACGGCACCGGGCAGAACTGGATGCGCTGTTAATCGACGCGCTGGAGACTCCATATGAAAGTTGAGGTGCGCGTACCCATGTTGTCAGACTCGGTGGCCAGCGGTACCTTGCTGCCGTGGCGCAAGCAGGTGGGCGAGACCGTCGCGCGAGACGAAGCGCTGGTCGATCTGGAAACCGACAAAGTGATCCTCGAAATTCCTGCGCCCGCGTCCGGCACGCTGGTTGAACTGCGTCTGCCGGAGGGCGCTGTGGTCAAGGCTGATGAGGTGGTGGCGGCGGTAATTGAAACCAGCGAGGCGCTGGCAGTGCCCGCCGCTCCGGCTAAGTCCGCAGCTGCGATTAACCCTGAACCTGTTGTCCAGGCTGTTTCGGTCATTAAAGCGACAGCGTCATCTGCTGTGACTGCGCCTGTGTCCATCCCAAGGGTCGCGTTGCCTGTTGCTGAACGCGTAACCCCCAGCGGTGAAACCCGTCGTGAACCGATGTCACGCCTGCGCAGTCGCGTGGCCGAACGCCTGGTCGCGGCACAGCACACAGCCGCCATGCTCACTACCTTCAACGAGGTGAACATGCAGCCGGTGAACGAGCTACGCCAGCGTTACAAGGCTGAATTCGAGATCAGGCATGGGGTCAAGCTGGGCTATATGTCGTTCTTTGTGCAGGCGGTGTGTCAGGCGCTCGGTCAGTTCCCCATCGTCAATGCCGCCATCGATGGCAACGATATCGTATGGCACGGCGACGCTGACCTCGGCATCGCCATCTCCAGCCCGCGCGGACTGGTGGTGCCGATATTGCGCCGTGCGCAAACGCTGTCGTCTGGCGAAGTCGAGCGCGCCATCGCCGACTTCGGCCAGCGTGCGCGCGAGGCCAGGCTCACCCTCGACGACCTCTCCGGCGGCACGTTTTCCATCACCAATGGAGGCGTGTTTGGCTCGCTGCTGTCCACACCCATCCTCAACCCGCCGCAATCGGCCATCCTCGGCATGCATGCCATCCAGGAACGCCCCATCGCTGAAAATGGCCAGGTGGTGATTCGTCCGATGATGTATCTGGCATTGACCTATGACCATCGGCTGATCGATGGTCGTGACGCAGTGCAGTTTCTGGTAACGGTGAAAGCCGCGCTGGAAGCGCCCGAATCGCTGTTGATCCACAACTGAGCTGTCGCTGTCACCTGGCCGGAACATTGATGTTCCGGTTCAGTTTGTCTGAAAATTGCCGATATTTGCGACGATATCGAAGATTTTGGTGATGGCGCTGTGATTTGGGATCAATTTATTTGCGGTGAGGAACAGGCATGAGCCTGCCATCCGCATTCATCAAAAACGCACCTGCAGCGGCACCGGTCAGTGACACCTTCATTGACTACGCGTCCTTGCGTGCGCTGGTGGTGGATGATTATCCAGGCATGCGCAATGCCCTGCGGTTGACCTTGTCCAATTTTGGCGTCGTCAAGGTCCAGTTGGCATCCAATGCGTCGGAAGCTCTGTTTCACGTCAAGAACAAGGAATTCGATTTCATCCTGTGTGATTACAACCTGGGCGACGGCCGCGACGGTCAGCAACTGCTGGAGGAATTGCGCCACGGCAACCTGATTTCGCTGGAAACCGTTTTCATGATGGTTACCGCAGAGTCGTATTACGAGAAAGTCGCTGCGACGGCCGAACTGGCCCCGGACGACTACATGATCAAGCCATTCAGCGCTGAGGTCCTGCGCAACCGGCTTGATGGCATTCTGCTGCGCAAACGGGCATTCCGGGATGTTTATCGGCATTTCCTTGCGCAGGAACTGGAGTCCGCTCTCGTGGCGTGTGATGAACTGATGCGCAAGCAGCCGAAATACGTAGTCGACGCCTTGCGTTTCAAGGGTGAACTACTGGTTACCCTGGGGCGCTTCGAAGAGGCAGAAGCCTTATACAAACAAGTCATCACAATGCGTGCGATTCCATGGGCGCGATTGGGACTTGCGCGTTCCCTGCATCTGCAGAAAAAGGAAGAACCCGCTGAGGAAGAGTTGCGCGATGTGTTGGTACATGCGCCGTCTATGGTCGCTGCCTACGATCTGCTCGCCGATGTTTGCCTGGCGAAAAAGGATGCAACCGCTGCACAGGACGCACTGGAAAAAGGTGTAGCCATTTCCGGCAAAACCGTTCGCCGCCAACAAAAACTGGGCGAGGTGGCCTACAGCAACGGCGATCTCGATGCCGCACGCACCGCCTATACCAATACGCTGGAAAAGGGCCGTCATTCCATTTTTGTCACGCCCGCCGATCTCGGCAACCTGTGCCGGGTACAGGTCGAGCAGGGCGACCTGAAGGCGGTTGCCGATACGCTGAAAAAGAACAAAAGCAGCTTGCAGGGCAGCCCGGAGGGAAAACTGGTGATGGCTGTTTCGCAAAGCATGATGCATAGCCAGGCCAGCAACCCGCAAGAGGCAGAAAAGGCATTGGACGAGGCTGCCAGCTTGCGGGGAGCGGGAACGCGTTGCGACGCGCAGATGATGCTCGACCTGGCGGGCGTTTGCATGACTCATGGCCGCAATGGCGAGGCCGATGGCATCGTCGCCGAAGTGGCGCGGAACGCGCACGACAGCGAAGCGCTGCTGGCCAAGGCCAGGCAGATTTACGATCAGGCCGGACGCAGCGATGCGGGTGCGGCGCTGCTGGCATCGGCCACCGCTGATGTACGCAAGCTCAACAACGAAGGCGTCGTGCTGGCGCAAAAAGGCGATTACAAAACCGCCGTTGAAAAACTGCTTACCGCCTGCAACGAAGCGCCTTACAACCCGCGCATCATCATGAACGCCGTATGGGTGGTCCTCAAATACATCGACCAGGTGGGGATGGACGAAAAAATGATCAACATTGCCCGCAATCATCTGGCCGAAGCGGAGCGCCAGGCGCCCGGCCATTCGCGTATTTCGGGGCTGAGGTTGCACCTGAAGGAAGTTGAAACGCGTTTTGGCATGAACCGAACATGAATCGAGGCGTGCAGGGATGAAATTCGACGGTACCGCGCTCTATGCAGCGTTGATTCATGAGCTGAAAAACAACCTTGGTCTGCTGTCGATGACGCTCGACAGCATTCCGGTCCAGGCTGAACCGTTGCACGATAGCACCGTCGGCGCCGCACGCTTGCTTTGCCAGAGCGTGATTGACCGGCTGCAACAAGCCTTGCTGATTTACAAGGCGAACAACCAGCAGCTTTACCCTGCGATCGATGCCTATTCACCGCACGATCTGGTGCACGAACTCATGGAACAGACCGTCGCCTTGTCCCGGGGGCGACTTCGCGTTGAAACCGAACTGGCGCCGGACGTTCCTGCCGTGTGGTTTCTCGACCGCGACCTGATTGAGATGGCCCTGGTCAATGCCATCCAGAACTCTCTGTCTTACGCACGCTCATGCATACGCATTGAAGGGAGCATGATCGATGGATGCCTCGCCCTGACTGTGCGTGACGATTCGGATGGTTATCCGGAACATATTCTGAGCAGTGTGGCGAGCCATACGCCATATCGCGCTACAGGAACGGGTCTGGGCTTACAGTTCGCCAAGCTGATTGTGCAAACCCATGAGAATAGGGGACGTGCCGGTGAACTCCGTCTGTACAACGATTCGGGTGCGGTTTTCTGCTTGCTTTTACCTTGAAGCACACAATCGCGCTCGTTTGGCTCGGGTGTAAAACTCCCTACTTGAGATTCGGCAATCTGGCGTGAACAAATGGGGAATTTTTGGGCACATTCGGCCTCAAACTTTGAGGAGGGATTGTGTGGAAAAGGCAGAACAGGCGGGCAGGGTGATACCGTAGTTTGTCTTGCAATGAAGTTGCCTGGTGTTCGGAAGCGTTACCGTTTTAATGGTCTGTGAGGAATTAGCCTTTGATTTTCACCTCATCTGCTTAAACCCTTACTTTCAGCGGGCTTGAAAAACCTAAGTCGTACCTCAAAATAGAGTTCCTTACTCAGGCTTATTCTGGCTATGGCAACCAAGAGAGAAAGCACTACCCTACTGGAACCGGTTACCGCAAAGGTCAAACCACCGCCTTTGTATAAGGTTTTGCTACTGAACGATGACTACACACCGATGGAATTCGTGGTGCATGTCCTCAAGAAGTTCTTCGGTATCGACGAAGAACGGGCTACACAAATCATGCTCAAAGTGCATACTGAAGGCGTGGGGGTGTGCGGGATATATCCGAAAGATATCGCGCACACCAAGGTTGATCAGGTTGTGGATTTCGCGCGGCAGCATCAGCATCCGCTGCAATGTACGATGGAGGAGATTTAGATGATTGCCCAGGAACTCGAAGTCACATTGCACATGGCTTTCATGGATGCGCGGCAAAAGCGCCACGAATTTATTTCGGTGGAGCATCTGTTGTTGGCGATGCTTGACAATCCCTCCGCGGTGGAGGTGTTGCGTGCTTGTGGCGCCAATATCGAAACCATGCGCGAACAGCTCGACCAATTCATTGACGAACATACGCCCAAAGTGGCCGCCGAAGGCGAGGTGGACACTCAGCCAACACTCGGTTTCCAGCGTGTGATCCAGCGCGCCATCCTGCACGTTCAATCGTCCGGGAAAAAAGAAGTGACAGGGGCCAATGTACTGGTGGCCGTGTTTGGCGAAAAGGATTCCCACTCTGTTTATTTCCTGACCCAACAGGGCGTCACGCGACTGGATATTGTTAACTTCATTTCCCACGGAATCAGCAAAACGCCGCATAGCGAACCGGCACCGCGCGCCGACGAGCCGGTTGAGACCAGTACCGAGGCGCCAACGGCTTCGCCATTGGACAGTTTTGCCCAAAATCTGAATACCCAGGCGCTGGCCGGCAAGATCGATCCCTTGATCGGGCGCGACCAGGAACTGGAACGCCTGATCCAGACCCTGTGCCGCCGCCGCAAGAACAACCCGTTACTGGTGGGCGAGGCGGGGGTGGGTAAAACCGCAATCGCCGAAGGCTTGGCGCGTCGCATCATTGAAGGCTCGGTGCCTGACATCCTGTCCCAGAGCACCGTATATTCGCTGGATATGGGGGCCTTGCTCGCAGGAACCAAATATCGGGGTGATTTCGAGCAACGCCTGAAAGGCGTGTTGAAACAACTGGCTGACAATGCCAAAGCCATCCTGTTCATTGATGAGATTCATACCCTGATTGGCGCGGGGGCGGCTTCTGGCGGTACGCTCGATGCCTCGAACCTGTTGAAACCGGCGCTGTCGTCGGGTCAGCTGCGCTGCATAGGCGCGACCACTTATGCTGAATATCGCGGCATTTTCGAGAAAGATCATGCTTTATCGCGGCGTTTCCAGAAGGTCGATGTGCCCGAGCCTTCGGTCAATGAAACCGTGGCGATCCTGCGTGGCCTGAAATCACGTTTCGAGGATCATCACGGCGTCAAATACACCGCAGCTGCACTCACCACGGCCGCGCAATTGTCAGCGCGTTATATCAACGACCGCCATCTCCCCGACAAGGCGATTGACGTGATCGACGAGGCCGGCGCGGCGCAGCGTATCCTGCCGAAATCAAAGCAGAAAAAAGTGATTACGCCGCGTGAGATCGAGGACATCATTGCGACAATTGCGCGCATTCCACCCAGAACGGTTTCATCCAACGACAAGAGTGCGCTCAAAACGCTGGATCGTGATCTGAAGGCCGTAGTGTTCGGG
>JAAPAA010000139.1 GCA_012274165.1 Thiobacillaceae bacterium | reverse complement strand
GTGATCCCCCCAACGTGGCGGCGCGTCGGCACGCCAACCGCGGAAATATGGCGGAGGCTGGCGGTAGTAGCGAACCGGTACGCGCAGCACATAAGCCGGCACATCGTAATAACCCACCCTATCCCACGGCCCGTTGTACCAGCTGCTCGCATACCAGTTATCGCCCTGGAACACCCAGTAGAGGCCGTCGTAAAAGAAGTAATTCGAATCCACCCGGGGGTCGTAGTAGACGGGATAGCCCGGTATCTGGACAAGATCCGGGTACATCGAAAAATTGATACCGACTGAGACATGACTGGATGGTTGGTAGGGAGGAACGGTATAGCAACCCTGGACAAGGGTCATCGATAGCGCAACCATCAGGTAGCTCTTTTTCATTTTCTGCTCTTTCTGCTCTTTTTACTTAATCCCCGGTCATCGCCCAACTATCGGGCATGACCCCATCTATTTCGATGGCATCACTTCATATGATGGCGACTGCGTCAGCTGCCAACACGAAGGTTGCCCAGCGAACCGATCACGCCGAATACCTGTAGCAACCATATAACGACAACAATGACGACGACAATATTCAGGATCTGTTTAATCTTTGAGTCCATGGGGATATAGGTGTTCACGAGCCAAAGCAGCACGCCAACGACAATCAAGACGATGACCAAATTAATCAGGGGCATACGGATTCTCCAGTGGGGTTATCAATCATCAAGGGCAGCGGCCGAATCGAATAGTCGAGCATGCTGATTCCCCTTGAATATATTTACCATAGTAGGCAATTACGATCGGCGCTTCTGTTCGACAGCGAACATAGCAAGGCAACTGCCGCAGCGGCAGACAGTGGTAATGTGAGCAATACCGCTTTTCCCAGACGCTCATCGCATGACTGATGCAGACATCCCTGCCCCGGCCCACCGTCGCCACCTGCTCAAAGGCTTTGCGGCTGCAGCTGCAGTCATCGTGGTCTGGTCCGGGTTCAACATCGTTTCACGGCTGGGAGGGCGCAGCCCGCTTACGCCCTATGACATGGCAGCCCTCCGTTTTGTCTTCTCGGGAATCGTCTGTCTTCCCTTCGTTCTGGCCCGATGGCACCACCTCGAGTGGCCGCGACTTGCGGTGCTGGCCGCGTTTGGCGGCTTGAGTTACGCCTTATTGGTTTACTCGGGCTTTTCCCTTGCGCCGGCCGCACATGCGGGCATTCTGGTCAATGGCGGCATTCCCTTTGCGAGCGCATTGATCGCCTGGCTCCTACTCGGGCATCGCCCTGGAATCCGGACTGAATTCGCCCTGCTGGTCGCAGGTTTGGGGATTGTGTTGATTGGCCTCCACAGCTTTGGTCAACTTTCCGGGGCACCTGCCCATCAATGGGTGGGGGATGTGTTTTTTCTCCTGGCCGCAGTCAGCTACGCATGCTTTGGCTTGTTGCTCAAGCATTGGCATGTCCCGCCCCTCGAAGCAACGGTCGGCATCGCCGTGATTTCAATGGTTTGCTACACGCCTGTCTACCTCCTGTTCCTGCCCAAGGCCATCACCACCGTTTCCCTGTCCTTCATTCTGTGGCAAGGCGTTTATCAAGGCATCCTGGCTGCCTCAATTGCCGGCATGCTCTTCGCCTACGCCATCCACAACATCGGGCCGCAGCGCGCAACCCTCATGCTGGCCATGGTTCCTGGCATCTCGGCAGTGGCAGCCGTGCCCTTGTTGGGGGAATCCCTCGATGCCGTGACCATTACCGGCGTCGTGCTGGTTACGCTCGGCGCGGTTCTGGGCGCCACACATCAATTGGCAAAACGGGGATGAAGGGGGCAGTTCAGTCCGACCCAATTTATTCGGTGCCAAGGCAGATTTCCGGAAAATCCGATCGCGATTCCGACCAGGTCATACGCCTGCTGCATGCGCCGGTTTATTTGTTGTCGCGGCGCAGCAGTACCCACAGCCCCAGCACCGCACACGCCACAAAGGCGACCAGCGCCCATACCGCAAGCGAGTAGCCGAAAATCAGCAGCGCAGTATCCTGGCACACGCCGGGCGCATCGAATAGAACAGGAACGTGCTGACCCAGCCAGTAGACGATGTCCTCGACAAAATTGGTATCGGCGCCACAGGAGAACATGTTCGCAGGCTGGTGCTGCATCCATATCTGATAGCCCGCCACGGCCGCGCCCGACAGCGCCGTCAGCACAGACACCCCGCCGGCGATGCGGCCGGCAAGCTTTCGATGCGTGAAGAAGGCGACCAGCGCCACCACACCCATCAGCATGAACAGCGTGCGCTGGGCGATGCACAGCGGGCAGGGTTGCAGCTTCAGCCACGCCACCATGATGAAGCTGCCGGCGACGAGTGCCATGCCGATCAGTGCAATGGCGAGCCAGAGAAGAGAGGTTGGGATGCGTTTCATGGTGGGTTAATTCGCGCCTGGCCCCTTTGATTCGCGCTCCGTTGCGGCGCTGCGCGCTTCCATGAACCTGTCGAGAATCGGACCACAAATCACGCCGAGGGCCAGGCGCAGGTTATTGTTGGGAACCACCATCGTGGTCGGGCGCGACATGTAAGCGTCGGGAATGCACCTGAGCATATCGGGAAAATCATGGCGCTCGCGGTCGCGAAAATGGATGATGCACAGCGATTCGTCGGCCAGCGGCACGTCGCGCGCAATGAACGGGTCGGAGGTATCCACCAGCGGCATGCGCTGGATATTGATATCGGTCAGGCCGAATTGGGGAACGATGTAGTGGATGTAGTCGTCCATGCGACGCAGGATGGTTTCCACCGATTCTTCGGGCGAGCACGTGCCATTTTTGCAGTCGCGGTGGATCTTCTGTATCCACTCCAGGTTGATGGCAGGCGCCACGCCGATCAGCAGGTCCACATGCTGGGCCACATCGATGCCCTGGCGTCCCGCGCGACGGTCTATTTCCGGCGGAAATTGGCACGAGTCGACCTTGCGACGCGTCCAGGTGTCGGCCACCAGGCCGCCATGCTGTCCCTCGTAGAACAAGAGATCGCTGCCCGGCTGCAGGGGCGCCCAGGGCGTGAACTCGCCAGGTTGCACTCCCAATGCCTCGCCGTGCTCGGCAGTGTGCGCATACTGGCGATACACCCCGCTGCCGCATTCGCCATAGGTCCTGAAAAACGATTCCAGCTCCGGGAAATGATTGCACTCCGGCCCGAACCAGGAAACCTTGCTGCCGCTGCCTCGCGACTCCTCCAGCAAGGCGGCGAACTGCCGATCGGAATAACGCCGGAAACCGTCGCCGTGAACGATCGCCGGTTTGATGTTGAGGCGCTCGAAAATGAACTTGAACGCGTGACGTATCGTGGACAGGCCGGCACCGGACGAGCCGGTGACAGCAATGATGGGATGCTGTTGGGACATGGTTTCTTATTTCCCCGGATTGGCCAGAAGGCCGCAGAGCCGAAAGTGTAACCCGGCGCCTCTCGCGAAGAGCAGAATCCGAACATCGCGAGACCCCGGACCCGTCAAGCGCGTGGCGTCCATTTGAGCACTGCCCGTGGATTCACTGCCCTATTGTTACCAAAATCAGCGGTTTTCCTGCGGACACCGTGGTCTGCCCGTATGGTTCCGCGATTCAGTGCCTTGGTCGATGAATCAAAGGAATAAAGGAGCCAGCCTGGCCCCCTTTGATCAGCCACAGAAAACCGCGGTCAGTGCCCTGTTTCGTGAGCCGCCCGACCTTGCCCTGCCGGCTCCGTACTGTGTATCGCGCATCCCCCAATACATACAGCCACCCTCTCTCCGTCGGTTCCATCGACACGTAGAGGGTGTTTGAACGTTTTCTCAGGAGATGTCTATGATGAAGACGATCGTGACAACTGCGATGGCGCTTGCCGCTGCCGCATCCTTGTGCCGATCATGAAGGGCTGGTGCGTAACCCTTTGAAGAATGGACTTTACTGACTAGAAGGAGGTGGAATCATGCAGCTTTTAACGCGACAGAATGGTGGCGACACTCCGCTCCAGGAGGTGGCTGATGCCTGGAAGAGAGAGGACCACGATTTTGGCTGGAGCAAGTACGAGTCGGACGCATGGGCCGTTGAATATGCCAAGAAGGCACAGCGAGAATTAAAAGAGGCGCTGCTGAAAGAAACGCCAGACGAGCCCATCCGATGAATATTCCGGAAATTCGCTTTTCGCCTGCGAGTCAGGGGAAATGAATCCGGGGACAGGCCACGGTTTTGACGGCACCGAAAGATCCCATCACGCAAAACCGTGGTCTATTGTTCGCCTATGAATATCGTGTCTGACCCCATTTATTCTGCCATTTATTTCCGGGGCCGCAGCTGCGCAGGATTGCCGTAGCGTCTATCCACAGTCCAATCAGATCGAGAGGCAAATGATGAAACAAGTCAAATTGACCGTTCCGGAAATCGGATTGATTGCCGGCACGCGGGCTGCTGCGGGCGCGGGCCTCGCCCTGCTGCTTAGCAACCGGCTAAATCCGGAGCAGCGCCGCGCCGTCGGCTGGACGCTTCTTGCTGTGGGCATCGCCACCACGATACCGCTGGTCGTGCAGGTATTTGGAAAACACTGTGCGCCCGCGGGCCCCGAAGAGACGTAAACCGACCTCGGGAGACCGGCAGTTCATGGACGTCTCAGTCCCAATGAATCCAGGGATCAAACTTGAATTGCAAGGCGATATCCCACTCGCCGCAGGTGGCTCGCGTGACGAGGAAAAGCTGAGGGTTTCCAAGCTGCCCGTGAGCGTATTGTTCCTATTGTTGATCTGACAACGGCCAATTTGTGAGGACGGCACATGGACGACAACCTGAAAGCTGAACTGGATGACCATCTTAAGACCGAGGTGCCGAAAATGATTACAGCGCACCTGGCCTTGGCGACGACCCAGGCGCAAGTGGCGAAAGCCGTGAGCGCCGTGGTCACAAAAATCAACGAATCGAATGATGACCCCTACCGGACGACCATCCACTTTCTGGCCGGCCTGCTCACCTTCTGCCTCGGCGTCATTGCCGCCATCTTCAGCGCGCTGAACAGCGGCAACGCCAACCCGCATCTGCTGGGCTACAAGATGCTGGGCGGCGTGCTGGGCTCGATCGCATTCGTCGCCGGGCTATGCACTGTTGCCGCCGCAATCATTCAAACCGAGAAGTTCAGAAAACGATCCGAACACAAGAGCTACCAGAACCCACCTGTGTTCCTGAGAGCCGGACTGATGCTCGCGCTGGCCCTCTTGGGCGGTCTGGCCGTTGCCTATTGTGTCCGTTACGGATACGCCATCCTCACCTGTCTCAGTGAACCAGTTAGCCTTTTGGATTCTCTGTGGGGACTATTACGGCTTGCCTTCTGAGGCTGTAGATTCGGTAGATTCGGGGCGGTCACTAGATTCCAGATTCGGAGTCTGTCTTGTCTTGTTGCGGCAAAAGACAAGACCTGACCCCAGCGTCAGTTCACATTCGCGCCCTGCCCCTTTAATCGGAGGCAAAAAGACACACCCTGACCCCGAATTTGCGAGGTTGTGACCCCGACGTTGCTTTCTGCCGGCCAGAGGACAACTGTGATAATGTCGCGAGGTGTCTTGGAGATAACGACAAAGCGGAGACACGGTATCCATTACACGACCTTAAGTACTTAACTCAAAATATGGAGGTTGTATGGGATCAATTGTTAATGGTTTACGTAATGTTGCTTGTTTGTTTTTTGTCTGTGTCTCTTACGCATCAGCGGCAGTTGACAACACTGCCCCGGCGGTGAAATTACAGTCAAGCTGCACGGAAGCAGGGGTGGCGCTGAATAATTGCTTTACGACCATGGCGGGCGTAACGAACTGGATCAGCACGATCAGACACCCAAATAAGACCACACCGCTAGTCGTAAATATTGGCCCAGGAAAGTTCGGACGCCTTGCCCTGACATGCGACGCATCAACCGGCTTCACGGGATATGTCTCTTTTTCCGGCTCGGGGCCAAAACAATCGGTAATCCAGTTTTCTGCAACGGGTGCTCCCCCCTTTGGCATTATCGAATCCAACGGATGCACGAATCTGTCGTTCAAGGATCTTATGGTCAGTAGCGGCGACTCTCCGGGATCATTCAATTACGGATATATTGTTTGGAATGGCGGCGGAAAGTCCAATTGGGCCAACGTTGTGGCTGAGGTTTCGGCTCGGGGGTGGTCTGAAGAGACATGTGGTGCCACGAAAGGTGAGCACTATTGGCTGGGGAGCCGATTCATCAATACTGCGGTTGCAGGTATTGGTACGGCGTACGCTGCTAATTGTGATGACAGCTGGTTTATCGGTTCTGAAATTACGCTGACGACGACACCCAAAGGCTCGCTAAACGCCGGAAATGGGGATTTCGTCACAGTCAAAGCCACAAACAATACCGAAGTGCATATCTATGGTTCAGTCGTTCGCGCTCTTGCCCCTGACGCTGATGGTTATAGTGGGAGCTTGACTGCGATTTCCGTTGAATCAAATGGAATGGCACATATACACGGCACGGGCATAGACGTTTTAAGTAACGATTCAAGGAACGTCACCGCATTGTCTGCTGCCACAGGAGGGCAAATCCACGCAAATGGATCTGCCTATAACCTTTCGAGCACGACGGGGATAATCACACGTATTGTTAACAACGGTGGTCATAGTCATGCG
>JAAPAA010000138.1 GCA_012274165.1 Thiobacillaceae bacterium | reverse complement strand
TTCGTATAGCGTTTGGTAGTTGTCCGGCGTGGGCGCGAGTTTACGCATGGCCAGGCGGCGCAGGGTTTCGCGCGCCACTTCGGATGGGTTACTCAGATTGATCTTGTCGCTGGGTTCGGCCATGTACGCTTCCTGATTCCGGCAAGACTTCACTGAGTCATTACCGCACTTCCGCATGGTAGAACGGACAGGGGGGAGGGGAAAGGCGGATTAAGGCAGGAAAATGCCGGTATTTCTCAGGCAACCGCAGGATCAGGTCGATTGCTGCGGGTCAGCCCAGCAGATTGTGTTTGAACGCGTAGTGCGTGAGTTCGGCGTTGTTCTTGAGTTGCATTTTTTTCAGCAGGCGGGCGCGATACATGCTGACTGTTTTGACCGATAGCAGCAGTTTGTCGGCGATGGCCGAAACCGGCAGTCCGGAGGCGATCATGTGCAGCGTCTGGAATTCGCGGTTGGAGAGCGTTTCGTGCGGCAGCCCTTCGCGTTCGCCGCTGATCGTGTTGGCCAGTTCCTGTGCGACGTCGGCGCTGATGTATTTTTTGCCGGATGCCGTCAGGCGAATCGCTTCGACCAGCTGCTCCGGGGAGCACCGTTTGTTGAGGTAGCCTGCCGCACCGGATTTGAGGGCGCGCACGGCATAGTGGGATTCACGCTGCATGGACAGCATCAAAATCTTGAGATCAGGGTGCTCTTTTTTCAGTAGATCCAGCGTTTCGAGGCCATTGCGGTCAGGCAAGTCGATGTCCATCAGCACCAGATCCCAGTTTTCTTGCCGGGCCATCTGCTGGGCGCGTCTGGAACTGTCGGCCTCGCCTGCAACCTGAATGCCGCTGGCCTTGGCCAGTATGTGCTTGATCCCCTCGCGCATGAGGGCATGGTCGTCGACGATCAGGATGCGGTATGGTTTGGCTGCTGCCACGGGCGTTCTCAAATGAGCATTTGAGCGGATTATGCCGTTATTTTGCTGCACCCGTCACAATGGAAAAAGCCTCGCATTGCTGCGAGGCTTTTTAAATTTGGCTTCCCGACCTGGACTCGAAGCCGGGCCCTGCGGATTACTGCTGCCTGGCACTCACGCCTTGTACCATTTCGATATACAGCGATTCCACTCGCTCCCGTGCCCACGGGGTACGCCGCAGAAACTTGAGGCTCGACGTGATACTCGGATCATGGGTGAAGCAGCGGATTTCAATTTTCCGCCCCAACACATCCCAGCCATAGAAAGCAACCAGTTCGTTCAACAACTGTTCAAGCGTGACGCCGTGAAGTGGATTGTTGGGCTGAATCCCTTGCATGGTTGTAGATCCTGTCAGGCTTCGCAATGGTTCACTGGGTCAGCGTGCGCATCCTGTCCAGCTTCTCGACTACCGCCTGATAGAGCTCGCCGTCGGAATCGGG
The DNA here is from genome assembly GCA_012274165.1 of Thiobacillaceae bacterium. Classification (GTDB taxonomy): domain Bacteria; phylum Pseudomonadota; class Gammaproteobacteria; order Burkholderiales; family Thiobacillaceae; genus Thiobacillus. Next base: position 3,190 of record JAAPAA010000138.1, on the reverse strand, counting down.
GTTGCGGTCAGGGTGGTGGGCGCTACGGATCTTTTTCAGCGCAGTCACATCATCGGGCAGGTCATGCACCTTGGTTACCCGGTCGCCGTTCTTGACCATCTCGCGCTGAAGCTCGGCCTCTGCGCCTTCGCGTGTGTCGTGCAACCGCTTGCTGCCAAGTCGCCAACCATCCTGGGTCTTGCGCGGAGATTGATTTGTCTCACCATCAAACCAGATCCATTTGCCGGTATAAGGATTCAGTTCAAATCGAATGGTGGTGATGCCGTAGGTGTAAACGGGCGGCTTGAGGTCCTTGGCGAACATCTTGAACGTGCCGACAGTATCCACGGCAGCAAGGAAATACGCGCCAGCCTCGTGGGGGCAGAACGCGCTGCTGGGCGTTGGCTTGGGTTTGCCGTCGTTAAGTAACGGCTCTGGTGGGGTGTCGTTACGTAACGAGTCCATTTCAGCCTTGCGGCTGGCGTGCCATGCGGCTCGGCGTTGTGCGTTGGTCACTGGAATTGCTCCTTAAATTGGTTGAAACCCACTGGGATCACCCCTCGCTGAAGGGATCACCCGCTGGGCTCTTGGACATGCCTTTCAATGGCTGCCTGTTTCTAGTCGAATGAGACGTTTTTGGTTGGCCCGGCCTTTCGACCTGGCGCGACGGGCGGCACATAGCCCGAAATCCTGCACTGAAAACCATCAACACGCTTGTTGCCATTGAAGTGGGTGACGCTACACTGGGAAATTTCTCCGCGTGTCGTTAACTCAGCCAGTGACCTGCGTACTTGAGTCAGTGGAATCCCGGTTGCTGAAGCGATCTCCAGGTCGAGAAGCTGCCCGTGTTTTTTCAAGTGGCTTAGAACTTGGTCTGCTTGCATGTCGATTCCTTTGACGTGTGAGTGAGCGTGTGACCCAGGGCGGAGCCCCGAGCCAATACAGAACATGCAGCAAAGCAAAAAAGCCACCCCGAAGGATGGCTGAATGCTTGCCTCTACAGCTGTGTTCTGGCTCCCCGACCTGGACTCGAACCAGGGACCTGCGGATTAACAGTCCGTCGCTCTACCAACTGAGCTATCAGGGAATGGAAAGCGCGCATTTTAAGGATGGCGGCGCTGTTGGTCAAGTCTAATCGCCTGTGCCTGTCCAAATACTTGTGGTGCGTATTGAGTGCCACGGGCGCGCTGTCAAGAAGACGCCGATTTAATCCGTTATCGTGGGGTGCGCAGCAGGCGAGAAGCCGGTGAGTCCGTCTTGAGCAGGCTGGATTTCCTGGCCCGAATTGGAGAAAGCAATTCTCTTAGCGTCCTCTTTAAGCACTGCTGATCAAGAAAAAAATGGAGTGTGTGCATGACTGATCGTAACTACCGGCTGTTATTTGGTTTGGCCATTCTGGTTGTGCTGTATTTCGATTTGACTTACGCCATGTATGGCTTGATCGGCTTGATTTTCGCTGAAGGAATCACGAATTGGCGAATTCCCTTGCTGGTGGGCCGGTTCATGCAGAAGCCGGGTGCAGATGCGCTGCCAATGGAATCGTCTGATTTCAAATGGCCCTTGCACGGGGAGCGCGCCTGGCGTCTGGCGGTCGGACTCATGCTGTTTTTGACAGCTGTGTTATTCAATGACATAGCCTGGTTTTTGCCCTGGTTCATGGGATTTGCCATTTTTGGCGCAGGGGTGAGCGGGGTGTGCCCTGTGTTGCTGGGTTTGCGCTTCGCTGGGTGTCGGCGTTGAGTCAGAAACCCAAGCCTCTGCAGCACGTTACCGATGAGCGGGTGTTCGTTAAGGGCGGATTGCCGGCTCGCATCACCGGTATTGTCTTTTGGGGCATGGTGCTGGCGGGGTTGCTCATCGTCATGGTGACGATTCAGGCATGGGAAGCGGATTTGAAAAATGTTCCGCCGGCTTATCTGGCCCGGACGGCGCTCACGCTGCAAGCCCAACTGGAGGCCAGCCCTGAGCTGCGCCCGGGTCTGGTGTCGAATCCACCTGCGGTGCTGGACGAGATGCGTCGTCGCTATGGCTTTAATGTCCTGGAAGTGGCGGGCCCGGCTGGCGTGTGGCATTTGGGTACGTCAGGCAGTGCGCAGGCAATGTATCGGCAGGATCTGGTCGTGCACAGGCTGGATGGTTCGTACGAGACCTTGCGAATGCTTGCATATGTGCCGGAGCATTCCGCTTTTCTGAGCAAGCAGCGCAAGCACGTGCTGCTTTTCACCGGCCTGGTTGCCATGGTGTTTGGCTTGATTCTGCAGGCGATTCTGCATCGCATGCTGTCACGCCCCTTTCTGCGTATGGTCGATACCGCGCAGAACTTTGCTGCAGGCGACAAGTCCGCGCGGTTTGATGTGCAAAGCGCAGATGAATTCGGCTTCCTTGCCGGCTTTATCAACCAGGCGCTGGATGAAGCGAATCGTTCCGAGACAGCGCTGTCCCAGGAGAAAAACCGCATCGAAGTGATGCTGCATTCGATTACCGACGCGGTGATCGCTACGGATGCGAATGGCCGTGTGCTGTTCATGAATCCGGTGGCAGAAGACCTCGTGGCCTGTTCGATCCAGGCCGCTCGGGGCAGGTCGCTGCATGAGCTGGCGAAATTTATTGATGAACTGACGCGACTGCCGATTGCAGACCCGGTGCGGAGTTGTTTACTTAATGGGCAAATAGCGGTGTTGCACACCGGCAATGAATTGTTTGTGAATCACGTCGGCAACGAGATTCCCGTTGCGGGGACCGCCGCACCGATGCGCAATGCACAGGGCGCGGTCATCGGTTGCGTGGTGGCGTTGCAGGATGCGCGTCATGCGCGTGAATTGACGCGCCGCCTGACCCACCAGGCCAGCCGGGATAGTTTGACCGGACTGTTCAACCGCCACAGCTTCGAGGGCCAGGTGCGGCGTTTGATCGACGAGGTGGATGGAGGCTATGCGAACCATGCCCTGTTCTACCTCGATCTGGACCAGTTCAAAATCGTCAACGACACTTGTGGCCACGTTGCCGGTGACGAGTTGTTGCGCCAGTTGGGCGTCATCCTGCATGACGCCTTGCGCAGCGACGATATTCTCGCCCGGCTGGGGGGGGATGAGTTTGGCGTGCTGCTCAGGCGCTGTTCGCCCGACCAGGCCATCAAGATTACGGACAAGCTGCGGCGCAGCGTAGAGGACTACCGTTTTGTCTGGGGCGACAAGGTGTTCCAGATTGGCGT
>JAAPAA010000137.1 GCA_012274165.1 Thiobacillaceae bacterium | reverse complement strand
TCTCGGGGCAGTCGGTCTACAAGTGGGAGGACGGCAAGACTCGTCCCCGCGCGAGCCAGCTCTCGGCGATCGCCGCCTTGAGAACGATGGGCAAGAAGGAGGCCGCCGTTCGGTTAGCTGAATTGGCGGCCTGATCGGATATTCGCACCCCTCGGACCCGCGGCCGAAATGAAATCACCGACGAGCCAGATGGCGACTGCGCAAGTCCTCGGTGAAGTGATCAGCCTGGGTGAGGGCTTTTGGACTCAGGACCGACGGAAGTCGGGCCTGCACGTGGACGCATTGCGCGGGCAGAACATTCCTGGAAATTCGAAAGCCATCGACAGAACGCTGGTGCCCGATGGTGTGGTGAGCCACAAGTCGACGGATCTTCGATGCAAGTCCTACCAATCGCCGCGAGTCATCTACCGCATGGGCATGGCCTTTGCCAGAAGCGTTGCTAACTACAAGGGCGAAGTGCGCCGGAACCATTCGCTGAAGGCCACGTACTTTCTAGAGTGGGCCGTTCAGCGCCCAGACGTTCCCAGGGTTCTGGAGTGGTTCGTTCCCAAGGACGGCGTTAGACCGGAACAGGAACTGGCCCTGCGTCAGGTCGTTGAGGAAGGTGCCCGCTTGGGTGTTGAGGTCAAGCTGTTTCGGGTAGCGACATGAGCGTTGGCCTGGCAGTGACCATCGCCGTTCTCTGCCTGATCGTGGCCCTGGGAATTGCATGGGCCTGGCGCCGCGCGGCTCGCCAGTCGCGCATCTTTCGGCGCCTTGCGCCTGCTTTGGTCGAATGGGACGCCTTCGAGAAACTCCTGGCGGATCGGACGGATCAATCGCACTTTCTAGAGCGCCATGGGCCGATGACATATGAGGAGGAGCAGCGCGGAAGGGCGTTGACCGGCATTCTCGCGGCCGCCGGCGTGGACGGGCATCCCGTCGATGCCGGCCGTTGGCGAACGCATGAGGACTTGCGCTGCGCGCTGGACTATGCGCATGCGCAGTGGGCCGCCGGCGTTCGGCCGCCGAGAGGCGTCTTTCGGTTGAGGTTCGCGGAAGCGATCGGCGATGGTTTCGCTGCGGGTTCCGAGACGCGCGCTGCGACCGCTCATGCGCTGGTCATTGTCCGCAAGGGTCTTGCGATCACAGCTTTTCCCGTGGTCGCGCCGGATGCTTCCGTCGCTTGGGAACCTGTTCAGACTTCACGCGCGTCTGGAATGGTCTGACCGGGAATCAGGAGATCCGCTGAAGATCGGTGATTCGAGCCGCAGTTCGCCACCGCTATTTACTGTATATTAATACAGTACCGGAGTATTGATGAAGGGCTACTACACCGTTCGTGCCGAGGCGCCAAGTTGCAGCCAGTCCCAGCGGATGGCACTGGAGGCCGGGTACGCCCGTGAATTGGAAGCGATCCTGGGCGGAGTCGACCGGACAACCGAGCTGTGCCTGGTTGCTGCGTCAGAGGATGCGGACGGGGCCGCTCGGGCGTCCTTGCTACAAGCGAGCGAGGCGGCAGCGGCTGCGGTCCGCGCTGTCCTGCAGGTGCCGGACGATTGCCGATTCTTGATCGGCGCCTGGCAGGCCAGAGATCTCTGAGAGAGGAAATGGTGGAAGGCTTGGACACTCACGAACTGCAGTCGATTCGGGACAAGTTGGCCAGCTTCGATGTGCGATGCGAAGCAATCATGACCCTGTTGGGCGACAAGAGGCACTTGCCGCGAGAAGACCGCGCGCATGTCGAGGAGCTCTATCGGTCGTTGAAAGACGACCTCAAGCGAGCCGCCACGGCCGGCACGGTGTCGGGCGAGAAGCGCGCGCTGACGGACGCCGAAGAGCGCTTCTATTCGCCGGCGGTTCGGGCAGCGGCTCTGGCACTCGCGCCCGCCGTCAATTCCAACCCCATCACGTCCAACTGGTTCTCCGCGCTCTACGACGCACAGATCGAGTTCGCGCACTACACGCCCAAACTCGAGGGCGATTAGGCGGACTACTAAGAACGAGCACCCAAATATGACGCCACTGTTGACTCGGGAACAAGCCATCGCGAGCTTTCTCGGTGGAATCCAAGACGGCTCGATTCCAATCGATGGCGTCATGTCGCCACTCACGAAGGAGTTGATGACGCGGTTTGGCGCCACTGAGGTGGATATGACGTCCTGGTGGGCCTGGACTCCCAGCGATTGGACCTGCTCGGCCTGCGGCCGCCCAAAGTCCGCAATCGCGAGATTGAACCAGAAGGGTCAGCTCATGTGTCGGCTGGTCGAGCATCACGACCACATGCAGAATCTGCTACTGGAGAGATTTCGGCAGATTTCTTCGTGCCAAGATCGCGTTGTCGCCGACGAGATCGCGGAACACTTCGCTAAGCGATCGGCGCAGATGGTTGCTGCCTACGACAACGCGATCATTTGCAACGACTGCAACAACGCCGATGCTGTTGCCAAGGGGCTGGCCAGTGCACACGCGGACTTTTCCTTTTCACCGGCTGAGATGAGCCGCTTCATCCTTGCAACGCCCGCTCAGCCTCATCAGATCAATGGTGAAGTCGCCGCAGCGATATGGAAGGAGCAGGAACAGACCTTCCACTTACGACTGCGCATCGTTGACAGGATCGCCGAGATTGCGGCGACAAATACCCACTGGTTTCAGCAAGCAGACCGCAGCAGTTCACCACGCGCGATCAAGGATCGGGTCGATGCTTACGCGGCGGCAGCTCAGGCCTTCGGCGCATTGCCATTGTTGTGCGGCGAAAGCCGCTCCAACAAGGCTAGTGAACCTAGCGCTTGGCGATACAAGCGCTACCCTGCCCCCAAGTCGAGTCCGACAAAGGGAGACATTGAACACGTGGCTCGCGTGACGCATCGTGGCTTTTGGGAACGGCTGGCCGAGGATTGGTGTTGCCCTGGATGTGGCCGAACAAAGGAACGGATAGTGCGACCTTCCGGCCAGAATGCCTGGGCATTCCCGATCGCAAGCAAATACCTTAGAACCGATGCGTTTGGAATGACAGGAGTCAATCAGGTGATCTGTGGCGACTGCGGTTGGACCGTAGAGCGGTTGCGCTTAGAGGCTGCGGCCCTCTCTGGAATCGAAGAGACGCACAATTTCGCCTTGATCGCGTTGTCGGACGTATCTAGGATCGTCATCCCACGTCCGCACTGCCGTCACAATTTCGACAACGAGAAGGCCAATGCAGTGATTGCCGGCTTAACAGAGCGACTTCAAAATCTTGCAACGCGGACTCCGCTCTTTGAGAATTCTTCGCCACCGCCAGCATGACGCCCCTGACAGAGGTCAAGTGAAAGGTCCCTGGACAAGCCTGGTGTTGCCCCACCGTCTCATGCAGGAACTCGTGTCGAGCGGCACTTTGTGAGGTAGCCCGCGAGCCCGGCGGCGGGACGCCAAGACGCTGAGACGGGATGCTGTCGGGTCGCTGTCGTGGTCGGTCAGTAGGCGGTTGACCATACTGCGTTCATCAACGAGTAACCATGGAGCCGAGAATGAACGCGACCGAACAAGCCCAGCAAGCGCGCCTGCTGACCCCCGCCGAACTTGGCCTGTGCGTCAGGCTGTTTCGGGAAGTTCGCCAATGGTCGCAAGAGCAGCTGGCCGAAATCTCCGGCCTCAACGTGCGTACCATTCAGCGTGTCGAGCAGGGGCAAGCCGCCAGCCTGGACACCCGCCGCGCGCTGGCCGTTGCGTTCGAGTTCGAAGATGTGGACGTACTCAACAAGCCATTCACGATTCCGACCGAAGAAGAACTCAAGGCTCAGAAGGAGAAGTTCGATCGCGAGCACGTCACCCTGACGGCGCTTCCCCTCACGACAGGAAAGCAGTTGGCGAAACTGGCCGAGGCGCACATGATGGATATGTCGGAGCCGGGGTTCGAACTGAGTCGGGAAGCGGATGAGACCTTCGCCGAGCTGGTGGATTACTTCCGCGATTATCGCGACTGCGCCGACGCCTATTCCGAGACGATGAAGTTCGACGTGTACGACGAACTGCAGTCCCGCATCGATGCGCTGAAGGCTCTTGGCGTTTCGTTGCGCTATGC
>JAAPAA010000136.1 GCA_012274165.1 Thiobacillaceae bacterium | reverse complement strand
GACCTGACCGCCGAACTGCTAAGCCGACGCATCAGGGTCAATGGTTTCTGGGGACTTTCGGACAGCGACAGCACCTTCATCATGCTGGTCCACCCGGCATTTGCAAAGTACGTCTGTTCGCCCCACATGGGGCTGGGCCGCGTCATGTCGTTCTTGCTGTGGTCCTCACGGGCGGCTGCGCATTGGCCCGCCGTCGTGGAGCTGCTGGAGCGGGCGGGCGTCAAGACTGCGGCCTGGGCGACGCTGACCTGGTTCGAAGCGCTCGCGCCGCAGCGACTGCAGCCCCCGCTTGGATCATGGCGCAACGCCATCCGTCCAGGTCCGGTTCGAGCCCGGTACCTGGAACTCTGGCTTCGACATAACCTTCCTTCACGCCTGATCGCGCATCCGTGGCCGATCCAGTTCGGCTTGACCGCCTTTCTGCATGACCGGCCCTCGGATGCCGTGGTGGCCTATCGGGGGTGGCACTCGTCGAGGCGCAACCGCGAAACCGACGCAAGAGCATTCGCAGCGCTGCTGCTCACGGCGAAGTGATCAGCCCCTGCGCCAGGAGCTTGTCTGCCAGTTCGACGATGTCGCGCGTCAATGCCTCGCGCGTAACGTCGTACTCGTCCAGCAGGAGGTCGCAGATTTCGGCCAGGGTCTTGCCGTCGCGCATCAGGAGCCAGATGCTTTGCCCAACCAGATCCAGACCGTAATAGGTGCCGGTGCCCAGGTGCAGCAGGACGGTCTCATCACCCACCGGCCGGGTCATCACCTGGCTGGGGATGGTCACCTTGTCGGAAAGATTCATGAGCGATGGTCGTCGCTGGCGTGCCGCAGGATCGCCTCGCGCACGCTCGGCAGGTCTTCGTAACGCCGGGGATAGTCGAGGTCGAAGTGGATGGGCAGATTGGAGAGGCGGCACAGATCCTCGAAATGCCTGGCGAGGGCGTCCTGCTGGTCGACATCGAGAATAAAGCACTGTCGGGTCAGCGCAATCAATGCCGCGGCGGGTTTCATGGCCTGGATGGTCACAGACGAGGCGTCCCCGGGCCCCAGGAAATAGACTCGGCGCAGTGGCAGGGGCTCTCCCGAATATGCGAGGTCGCTGCCCGCCAGCAGCCTTGCCTTGGTGCTGAAGTCGATGGCGGGGGCCATTGGCGTTGATGCCATGTCCAGCGCATCCACGCTGTCTTCCCAAAGCCGGACCGACGGATGGCTGGGAATGATCAGGAACTGGGTGCCTGCCGATTCCAGGTGCATCCCGTCGTCCGACAGGAAGCGCCGCCCGGCGGTGGCAAAGCTTGTCGCCAGAGTCGACTTTCCCCGGCCCGAAACGCCCACAAAGGCGACGCCCTGGCCATCGACGTCGACGGAGCTGCCATGAAGCATCAGTTTGCCTTGCCGGCTGAGCGCCAACGGCACGGCCTGGTTCAGATGCAGGTGCTCGACAGTGCCGGGCGTCACGCCGGGCACCGGCCATGCCTGCACCCGGCTTCCGTCGCACGAGACCTCGAAGTCGGCAAGGCCCGGGAAGCGCAGCAAGTAGCCCGCATCACAGCGGTAAAAGTGGCTCCAGACAGTGCCGTCCGGAAGCGTCATGCCATGAAACGGCGGCGCCGCTATCGGGCTTTGTTCGCGGGCGGCTCGCTGCGTGTAGGTCAAGCTCATGGATGTCCGCCTCGGCATGACGCGAGTGTATTCGCGGGGCAGCGCGCGATCCGGTTGGATCGTGCGTCGGACCGTTGTGTCAGCCCGAAACCAGCTCCGCTGCAGAAATGCCCAACATGGCGTAATCCACGGTCTTGTGTCCGCGAGCATGCCGGCCGACTGCTCGCGGAAGGACCGACTCGACCTCGTCCGCCATCACCCCGAATTGCCTGCCGTTGCCGCACTCTTCGCGATAGTCCGGTTTGTACTCGAAGAGGTACAGTCCGATACCCAACGGATGAGTTCCGATGCGCAGGATGTTCTCCTTGATCGAGCGGTCCGAGCGCTTCCTTTTCTTGGTACCGCCGCCGTCAGCACGATTGCCGGTGCTCCCGAGGGTGAGCTGCCGAACCGATCCGTAGACGCGCAGCACCGGGGCTGCGTACGAGCGCTTCGGCTTCTCCCCAATCTTTGCGGGAATGCCAAGGGCAAGGTTTCCTGCTCCAGCTGAGCGGTTGCTTTCCATCGACCTCCTGTCAGTCGCGACTGCCATATGCAACAGAATGTATCATAATGGAAAGGCGAAGCGGCCCAGCACTGCCCAGCAGTTCGCGAAATTTGCGCTTACTTCATAACATTTAACGATAAATCGCCCATCGGCTCATTGTCCTGCCTTATGCGTGCTTTGGAGCAAGTCGAGGTGGCGGCGCGGCCCTATCGATCACCATCCGCCGGCTCGACGGTTGTGGCCACGGCATCGGCGCCGAGCAAAGCCCAAACCATCCAGATCATTCCGTCTGACCAGGGGAAGCGGTCGAGGTCGACCTCCTCTTGAATCCAGTTGCTGACGAGGGGCGTGTTCAACCACCCGGGTCGCTGGGGAAGAATGTCGTCCCGTATCAGTAGCTTCATCTGAGCCCAGTCGCGGATCAATGTCATCGTGAAGTCGGCCTTGGTGGAACGGTTCACGACGCTTTGCGGCAACACCTGGGACATCGCCCGTCTATGCATCCACTTGTTTTCAGTGGCATGAAGGCGAAGGTGTTCGGGGGTGGCGAACGCAATTTCGATGATTCTTCTATTCCAGAAAGGCTGGCGCCATTCAATGCCCGCGGCAGAGTCCTGGCGCTCGATAAGCTCGCGAGCCAGCGTGATGTAGCCGTCAGTCAGAAGCTGAAGCTGGCGCTGCTGCCCGATGCGCTTGACAACAGTGGGCCTGGCGCGATCGGCCTTGCGCCTGCGATCGTTCAACCGCTCCTTGAGCGCCGTCGAAAGCCAGGGCAGGCTGGCCATCTCCTTGCCTTGCCTGGATCTGACCATCGCCCGCAGGCTTTGCTTGATCCGGTGCGGCAGCACGTGCAGCACGCCGAACCGCAACAGCCACCAAAGCGCGGTCCTCAACCCGACATCTTGGGCATCCCGGCGAATGAATTGCAGCAGCTCGCCGCCGCGCCGCCGTTCCAGCGCCTCTGCGTAGTAAAGAGGACTGCCGCCGAGCCAATCGTCTCCGCCGGTGCCGCCCAACAAGACCTTGCAACCGCCCCTTCGCGCTTCCGAGAGAATATTCAGATGCATGGCCACATTCGGGTAGCCTGGCAACTCCCGAAAGAGCCGCGCACGTTCCTGGTACCAGGCGAGGGGCATAAAGGCCGGCAGGACCTCATGGATAGTCCGGCCCAGGTGCACGCCAACGGCGCGACAGAAGTCCATTTCGTCTGCGTCGGGGTCGCCGCTGAAGTCCAGCGTATAGCCTTCCAGCCCGGGCGCAAGCAGCCCGCCCTGCTGGCGCAATGTTTCGGCTACCGCGAAGATGGCGGATGAGTCCAGCCCGCCGCTGACTTCGCAGGCCAGCGGCCGGTTGGAGCGCGACATGCGGCGAACCACGTCGGTGAACAAGGCGCGGTAATGCTCGATGTATTCGCCGTCGCTGGAATGAACCAGCTTGGCTGCCAGGTCGGGCGTCCAGTATTGGCTTGGCTTGAGCCCTTTGGCGCCGACCACCATGAAGTGGGCCGGAACCAGGCGCATGACGCCCTGCCACAGCGTTTCATCGCGCGACTGCCAGTCCATGGCCAGGTGTTCGGCCACCATGCCTTCGTTCAGCACTTCGGGAACCCACGGCAACTGCAGGATCGCGTGCAGGTCGGACGCGAACGCGAGTGTCCGGCCATCCCAGTGATAGTTGAACGGCTTGTTGCCGACCCGGTCGCGAGCACAGAAGGCTTGCTGCCGGCGGGCGTCCCAGATCACCAGGGCGAAGTCGCCGTCGATGCGAGAAAGGCAGTCACGTCCCCACACCTCGTAGGCCCGCAGCACCAGCTCCGCATCCGCGCGCGTGCGCAACACGGGTCCCTTGCCGAGAAGATCCCGCCGCAACTCTTCCCAGTTGTCCACACGGCCGTCCATGACCAGCACCAGGCTTTCGTCCTCGTTGGCCAGCGGCTGCGTCTCTTCTTCCGACTCGGGTGTGGTGCGCAACATGCACTGGCCCAGCGCGACATTGGCCTTGCGCCAGTGATGGATGCCGTCGGGCCCCCGGTAATGCATCGCGGAGGTCATGCTCTCGACCTGGCAGGGCTCGACCGGCCGGCCGTCGAAGTGAATGATTCCGGCGATGCCGCTCACGGGGCGTCAAACGCAGTGGCAGGAACAGGATCGCCAAAAGGCTCGAACTGGCGAATCACCTCCACCCGATCATTGACGGGGATACCGCCGCATTCGACCCAGGCATGGGCCTCGAGGACGCCTTGCGTCAGGCGCACGCCGATGCGCAAGTCGCTGCTGACCCCGCGGCGATTGAGCAGCCATACGAGCAACAGCGACCGGGTCAGGCAAGTGGCGGGGAAAGGGACGTGGCGCGCGGCCGTGTTGACCAGTTCGCCGAGTTTCTGGATGTCCGGGAGGACAAGGTCGAAGCGGTCGGGACATAGGCGCTTTGAAGCGCCGCGCGAAATCGCGCCAGGCCCATTGCACGCAGCCCCAGCCAGATTGCGGGAAGGCAAGCGGCCGCCTTCAGCAGCATTCGCCTGTCAGCGTGACTCAGCGCTCGAAACTGAGTCAGGCGGCGGCCCCAGGGATTCACACGGCCTCCGCCGCGTGCCCGGCGTCGTCTCGAACGATGCCCGCGCTGATAGGGATGACCCTGGCCGCAAGGGCCAGGCTGGCCGGCCGGTGGGTGATGAGGATCACCGTCCGGTGGGACAACGCCTGGTGGCAGTCGGCAATGAAGGACCGCTCGCCCTGAGGATCGAACATGGCCGTTGCCTCGTCCAATATCAGTATCGGCGGGTCCTTCAGCAGGGCCCGGGCCAGCGCCACCCGCTGGCGCTGGCCGCCGGACAACTTGATGCCGTCATCGCCGATGATGGTGTCGTAGCCTTGCGGCAGGCCTTCAATGAATTCATGCGCCTGGGCCAGCAGGGCGGCGTGCTCGATTGCGCTGCCCTCGGCGCCGGGCCGGCCATAACCGATGTTGTCGCGCACCGAGCCGTTGAACAGCAGGACATGCTGCGGCACCACGCCAATCTGGCTGCGCAGGCTGTGCAGACTGACGCTGGCGATGTCGATTCCGTCGATGAAGATGGCGCCCGATTGCGGTTCGTGAAGCCGCATCAGCAGGTGCATCAGCGTGCTCTTGCCGGCGCCGTTTTCTCCGGTCAGGGCGACCGTCTCGCCGGCCCGTATCCGCAGATTCAGGCCCGCAATCGCCGGCGGCCGGCCGGGGTAGGCGAACTCGACGTCGCGGAATTCGATTTCCCCCCGGACGGCTGGCAGTGCGTGCCCAGACTGCAAGATCGGCTCCGCGCGTTCCGTCAACACATTTTGCAGGCGCTTCAAGGTGCCCTTGGCCATCCGCGTCTGGCCATACACGTTGGCCAACGCGCCGACCGGCCGCGTCAGCAGGGCGGCATACAAGAGAAAACTGACCAGTTCCGCCGGGGTCATCTGGCCATTGCCGATGCGAGCGCTGGCCGACCAGAGCAACAGCACCACCGCGGCAGCCGCAACAAATTGCACTGAAGGTTCAAGCGCCGCGTAGACCCCCTGCTGGCTGGTGCTCAGTTCCTGGATTTCAACCACCTTGCGCCGGAAGCGGCCGGACTCCTCGGCTTCCCGGGTGAATGTCTTGATGGCGGGCAACATGCCCAGGTTTTCGTCGGCGATCGCAACGGCCATTGCATCCGCCTCCTGCAGTTCCCGTGCCAGCGGTTGCAGTCGGCGGCCCAGGATCTTCAGCAGGAGGTAGAACACCGGCACCAGCAAACCGACAAGTCCGGCCAACAGCACATCGATGCGGATCATGAGCACCAAGGCCCCTGCGACGGTGAGCAAGAGCGGCACACTCGCGAGCAAGGTACCGGTGATGAAGCCGGCGAGCTGGGCCACTTCGTGCGTGATCAGCGCGATGACATCACCCTGGCGGCGCTGTTGGTGGAATGCCAGCGGCAATGCCTGCCGATGATCGTAGATGCGGATGCGCAGGTCGGCCAGGATCTGGGCCGAGGTGCGGCCCATCAAGTAATCATTGCCGAACTTGAGAAGGGCCTGTAAGGCGAACAGCGCGAGCAGCGCCAGCAAAACCGCGCCCGCACTATTGGCAACGCCCGACAGCACCTGCTGCGCGAAACGCCCGCCCAGCCAGGGCACCGCCAGCGTAGCGCCGCTTTCCATCAGCATCAGCAAACCGGACAGCGCCAGGCTGCTGCGATAGGGGGCGGCGAATCCAAGGAGAAGCCGCAGGTTCATGGGGCGGTCCGGTTTCCGGCGAAGACAGCACCAGTCAGGTCGTCAAAGGATCCTGTCCTGGCTAGCTCGACAGTTTATGGAGTGTGATTCTCACTCAGAAACGGACCGGCAACTGTCGGAAGAAAAAAACGCCCACGAGGGGCGTTTTTTTGCTGGAGCGCGACGGCAATCAGTGGTTCGACTTCCATTTGCTGTAGGCGTCGTCGACCCGGCCCTGCCGGTCGCGCGCGCTCAGGTCCGTCTCCGGATTGACGCTGGATGCGCCCATATGGTGGCCGTTCGCGCCCATGTGATGGGTGGACCCTTCCATCGGATGGTTGGATGCTTTGGCCTGATGAGTCTTGTGCGACATCATGCCGTGATGAGCGGTCTTGTGCGACGCCTTGCCGTGATGAGCCGTCTTGTGCTTGTGCGGCGCGCCTGCGGTTGGGTTGGTGGTGGTATCCGCGGTCGAGGTCGAATCGGATGCGGCAAAAGCGCTGCCTCCGACAATCATCGCAACGGCAATCAGTAGAGCTTGAAGCTTCATGGGTATTTCCTTTGTGAGTTCGGACAATCCGTCTCCTATCAACGCAGAACCGCATGAACAGGACGTCAGACGGCGCTTACATTTGATGTAAGGAATTGCCACGTGACGTTACGCCGGTGCTCTTCTGCACAATACGGACCATGAAACGCAGAAACCTCATCCTGTCCGTTGTGGCCGCGGGCACCGCGTCGGCCTCATCCCTCGGCTGGGCCCAAAGCCGCCCGATCCGCCTGATCGTGCCGTACGCAGCGGGCGGACCGATCGACGCCACGGCGCGCCTGCTGGCAGAGCGCGTTCGCGACAGCCTGGGG
>JAAPAA010000135.1 GCA_012274165.1 Thiobacillaceae bacterium | reverse complement strand
TGTTGGCGCGCATGACGAGAACATTGCATTCGAGCAGATGGCCGAGCTGATCGAACCGGCTCTGGCGGCACAGGTACGCGACGTCAGCCTTGCCCTGTATCAGGCTGCAGCGGAGTACGCGCTCACACGCGGCATCATCATCGCCGACACCAAATTTGAATTCGGCCTCGATGAAACCGGCCAGCTGGTATGGATCGACGAAGCGCTGACCCCGGACTCGTCACGCTTCTGGCCAGCCGACCAGTATCAGCCCGGCAGCAATCCGCCCAGCTTCGACAAGCAGTTTGTGCGCGACTGGCTCGAAGCCAGCGGCTGGAACAAACAGGCACCGGGGCCCGAGTTGCCGCCCGAGATTGTCGCCAAAACCAGCGAGAAATACCGCGAAGCGATGACACGCTTGCTAACATAAGCCGCCCCCATCAGTCTTCTCCTCAAGGCAGAGCGCTCATGATCAGCAAGCCCGCACGCATAGTCATCGTGGACATCCCCGGAACCGCGCGCAGCCTGCTCGAAAATGTGGCGCGCACATTGGAACCCGGCGCGGTCGTCGATAGCTACGCTGAACCCTCGGCGGCGCTGGCGCAGATGCTGCTCAACGCACCCGACCTCATCATCACCGACTCCCGCTTGCCCGGCTGGAGCGGGAATGAATTCATCCGCCGCATACGCGCCGAGCGCGGCGTGGCCGCGGTACCCATCCTCCTGGTCACGCTGGCGGAAGACCGCCAGATCCGCAGCGAGGCGCTGGAAAACGGCGTAACCGACTTCCTCTTCCGGCCGCTCGACCTGCAGGAGTGTCGTGCCCGCTGTCGCAATTTGCTGGCCCTGCGACGCAGCCAGCAAGCGATGGCCGAGCAAACCCGATGGCTGGAAGACCAGGTGATGCATGCTACCGGCGAAGTACGCGCGCGCGAACGCGAAACCCTGCTCAAGCTGGCCAAGGCAGGCGAATACCGCGACCTGGATACCGGCAACCACATCATCCGCATGTCCAAGTATTCGCGATTGATCGCCGAAGCGATGCAGCTCAAAACCATCGAATGCGACGAGATCGAAGCGGCCGCGCCGATGCACGACATCGGCAAGATCGGCATTCCCGACCCGATCCTGCTCAAACCGGGACCGCATACGCCGGACGAGCAGATCATCATGCGTACCCATCCGGAAATCGGCCACAAGATTCTTGCGGGCAGCCCCTCGCGCTATCTCCAGCTGGGCGCGGTCATCGCCCTGCACCACCACGAACGATTCGACGGCAGCGGGTATCCGCAAGGCCTCGCCGGTGAAGGCATCCCGCTGGCGGCGCGCATTGTGACGGTGGCCGATGTGTTCGACGCGCTCACCTCAACGCGCCCCTACAAGAAAGCCTGGCCGTTTCACGATGCGCTCAGCTTTATTCAATCCGAAAGTGGCAAGCACTTCGACCCGGCTTGCACGCAGGCATTTGAATTACGCCTCGACGCGGTGGCCGTCATCATGCGCGAGCTCGGCGAAAAGCCGCCCGGTTGAGCCCCTAAAACGTCCACAGCATCCGCAGCGCCAACACCAGTAGCAACAACGCGAATATCCGTTTCAGCGGACGCACCGGCAGCCGGTGCGCGGTGCGCGCGCCGAGCGGCGCGGTCAACACACTGCCCAGCACGATACCTGCCAGTGCGGGCAGGTAGACAAAGCCCAGACTGCCTGCCGGCAAGTTGCTGACACCCCACCCGCCCGCCGCGTAGCCCACCGCACCCGCCAGGGCGATCGGAAAACCAATCGCCGCCGAGGTGGCAATCGCTCGGTGCAGCGAAACGTTGTGCCACAACATGAAGGGCACCGACAGCGTGCCGCCGCCTATGCCCACCCAGCTCGATACCGCGCCGATCACGCCGCCCGCCAGGGTAGTCCCTATGCGCCCGGGCAATCCGCGATGCGGCGCCGGCTTGAAATCCAGCCACATCTGAATGGCGGCATAAAACAGGAAGACGACGAAGACGCCTTTCAGCAGCGCCGCCGACATCTGCGCCGCCAGCATCGCGCCGGCCAGCGTGCCCACCACGATGCCGGGGGCGATGCGCCGCACCAGCGGCCATTCGACCGCGCCGTGGCGATGGTGCGCGCGAACGCTGGACAAGGAGGTAAACAGGATCGAGGCGAGCGAAGTACCGAGCGCCAGTTGCGGTTCCATCCCGGCAGCCAGCCCCTGCGCATGCAACAGAAAAATCAGCACCGGCACGATGATGAGCCCACCGCCGACGCCGAGCAGGCCGGCGACAAAACCGACCAGCAGCCCCAGTCCGACGTACGCCGCCAGCAGCGCGGTGGCGAATTCGGGCATTACAGGTGCTTGACGATGAACGCGTACTCGGCCGGATCGACCGGCGTAATCGACAGGCGGTTGCCGCGCTGCAGGATGCGCATGTAGGCAAGCTCGGGATAGCTGCGGATTTCGGACAGCGGCATCAGCCGCGTCTTTTTCACCAGTTTCACGTCGACGTTGACCCAGCGCGGATTCTCCGGCGTGGCCTTGGGGTCGAAGTACTTGTGCCCCGGCTCAAACTGGAACGCGTCGGGATACGCCAGCACGCTGACTTCGGCCAGCCCGGCGATGCCGGGCTCGGCGCACGACGAATGGTAAAACAGCACCTTGTCGCCGACCTGCATCTGGTCACGCATGAAATTGCGCGCCTGATAATTGCGGATGCCGTACCAGGCAACGCTTTGATCGGGAAAGCCCGCGAGGTCGTCGATGCTGACGTCGCTGGGCTCGGATTTCATCAGCCAGTAGCGCATGCTCAGGCGCGCTTGATCAGGGTGCCGACGCCTTCGGGCGTCAGCACTTCCAGCAGCAGCGCATGTTCGACCCGGCCGTCGATGATGTGCGCGGTCTTGACGCCGCTGTTGACCGCATCGACCGCATAGCCAACCTTGGGAATCATGCCGCCGGTGATGGTGCCGTCGGCCATCAGGGCATCGACTTCGCGCGGGGTCAAGCCAGTGAGCAGCTTCATCTGCTTGTCGAGCACACCGGGAATGTTGGTCATGAAAATCACCTTTTCCGCCTGCAGCACGCCCGCAATTTTGCCTGCCACCACATCGGCGTTGATGTTGTAGGCGTTGCCTTCAAGGTCTGTGCCAAGCGGCGCGATCACCGGAATGAAATGGCGCGCGTCGAGCACCTGGATGATTTCCGGATCGATGCTGGTGATCTCGCCGACCTGGCCAATGTCGAGCATCTCGTCCAAGTTGTCCTTGCTCGCCACCAGCATTTTCTTGGCGTGTATGAAATTGCCGTCCTTGCCTGTGAGCCCCACGGCTTTGCCGCCATGCTTGTTGATCAAGGTGACGATGTCCTGGTTGACCATGCCGAGCACCATTTCCACCACGTCGAGCGTTTCCTCGTCGGTGACGCGCATGCCCTGGATGAAGGCGGACTGCTTGCCGATCTTTTTCAGTAGTTCGGCGATCTGCGGGCCGCCGCCGTGCACCACCACCGGGTTCATCCCCACCAGTTTCAGCAGCACCACGTCCTTGGCGAAGGCCTCCATCAGATGGCGCTCGGTCATCGCGTTGCCGCCGTACTTGATGACGATGGTCTTGTCGTAAAAGCGCTGGATATAGGGCAGCGCTTCAGACAAGATGTGCGCCTTGTCGGCGGCAGAGTGCGAGACGGTCATGGCAATTCCGGATGAAGGGTTCGGCGGATTTTACGCCAAACCAATCGGCCCGCGCGCTGCCGCCGGCCGCGTCTGCGCCAAGCAAATTTGCTGCATGGCGCGCCAGCCACTAAAGTGCCCCCACCTGCCTGATACGAACATGAATGCATTAATGAGCGCACTCGATCCGCATGCCTGGCTGGCCGATCACGGCGACTACCTGTTCCGGGTGGCCCGCCGCCAGCTGCACTCGGACGAACTGGCCGAGGATGCGGTGCAGGAAACCCTGCTGGCTGCGCTGGCCGCGCAAACCCGCTACGCCGGTGACGCCAGCCCGCGCACCTGGCTCACCGGCATTCTCAAGCACAAGATCATCGATGCCATCCGGCGGCAGCTGCGTGAAACCGAAATTCCGCGCGATGTCGATGGCGAGGAGGCAGTTGACCGCCTGTTCCAGCAAGACGGCCACTGGGTCGAGCCGCTGTTGCCATGGGGCAATCCGCAGCGCGAGGCCGAATTGAGCCAGTTGCGGCGGGTGCTGGACGACTGCGCCGGCCGCCTGAAGCCGGTGATGGCGCAGGTGCTCAGTCTGCGCGAGGTGGCGGGAATGGAAACCGGAGATATTTGTAAGGAACTCGCTATCACGCCGACCAACTGCTGGGTACTGCTGCATCGGGCACGACTGTTCATGCGGCAATGCCTGGAGTTGAACGGATTTGCGAAAGCGGGTGCCGCATGAAATGGATGCCGACATGCAGGGAAACCACGGAACTTGCATCGCGCGCGATGGACAAACGCCTGCCGTTCGGCGATCGCATCTCGATGCGTATGCATC
>JAAPAA010000134.1 GCA_012274165.1 Thiobacillaceae bacterium | reverse complement strand
TGATCAAGGATGGCTGGCATGGCGACACCAGCCGCATGTTCGTGGTGGGCGAGACGACGCCGCAGGCCAGGCGACTGATCCAGATCACCTATGAGGCGATGTGGATCGGCATCAACCAGGTCAAACCCGGCGCGCGGCTGGGCGACATCGGCCATGCGATCCAGCGCTTTGCCGAAAAGAGCGGCTATAGCGTGGTGCGCGAATTTTGCGGCCACGGCATCGGCCGGGTGTTCCACGAAGACCCGCAGGTGCTGCACTACGGTAAACCGGGTACCGGCCTGCTGCTGGAAGCTGGCATGACCTTCACCATCGAACCGATGATCAATGCGGGCAAACGTGAGATCCGCCAATTGCCGGACGGCTGGACCATCGTGACCAAGGACCGCAGCCTGTCCGCCCAGTGGGAACACACGATACTGGTCACCGAAACGGGCTTCGAGGTGTTGACCGTATCGAGCGGCAGCCCGGCCGTCCCCGACCTCACCCCCAAGGCCGCGTGAGCGTTCCGCCGTTTGCCGATCTGCGCGAGCGACTGAAATCCCGTCGCGCAGCGCTGGCCGCGGCTTATCTTAAGAAACCTGCCGTTTCGCTTTATCTGACGCGCCACGCCGATCTGGTGGATGGCGTGTTGACGGAGATTTGCGGCAGGCTTGGGCTGCCCGACAGTTTTTGTCTCGTCGCCGTCGGCGGCTTCGGGCGCGGCGAGCTGTTTCCCGGTTCCGACGTCGATCTGTTGCTGCTATTGCCGCACGAACCCAGCGCCGAACAGCAAACCACGCTGGAAAACTGGGTGCGGGCGTGCTGGGATGTCGGACTGGAAATCGGCCACAGCGTACGCACGATTAATGTCTGTATCGCCGAGGCAGAAGCCGACATCACGGTGGAAACCAATCTGCTGGAAGCGCGCTTTCTCTGGGGCAACCGTCCGCTGTTCATGGAATTTGAGAGCGCGTTTCAGACGCACTTCGACGCCCAGCATTTCTTCGACGGCAAGCTTGCCGAACAACGCGCGCGCCATACCCGCTTCGACGACAGCGCCTACAAGCTCGAACCCAACCTGAAAGACAGCCCGGGAGGCCTGCGCGATCTGCACACGATTCACTGGCTGGCGCAGGCTTGCGGCATTACCGGCGGCTGGAACGGTCTCGCCTGCGCGGGACTGCTGACGCAGAGCGAAGCGCGCCGCATCGCCCACGCCGAGCGCACCCTGGCGGCGCTGCGCATCCATCTGCATCTGCTGGCCAAGCGACGCGACGACCGCCTGGCCTTTGATTACCAGACCGAACTCGCCGAACGTCTGGGCTTCGCTGCCACTGCACACAAGCGCGCGGGCGAACGCCTGATGCAGGACTATTACCGCGCGGCCAAACTGATACAGCGTGCCAACGACATCCTGATCCAGTCGCTGCGGGTGCGGCTGTTTCCGGTCAACGCGCCGCCACAGCCGATCGACGCCGATTTTCAGCTGCGCGCCAATCTGCTCGAGGCCTGCGATCCCGATCTGTTCGAGCGCCAGCCCGATGCCCTGCTGCGCATCTTCATTGTCTACGCCCAGCATCCGGAGCTCGCCGGATTCGAGCCGACCACTTTGCGTGCGCTGTGGCGCGGCAGCATCCACATCGACGCGGCATTCCGCCACAATCCGGCACATTGCGCACTGTTCATGACGCTGCTGCGCCAGCCCGCCGGCATCACCCGGGCGTTGCGTGCCATGCACCGCTATGGATTGCTGGCGCGTTATATCCCGGCGTTTGGCCGCATCGTCGGACAAATGCAGCACGACCTGTTCCACATTTACACCGTGGACGAACATATCCTGATGGTGCTGCGCAATGTACGGCGCTTTACCGTGCCGGCGCTGGCGCACGAGTTCCCGCTCGCCAGCCACTTGATCCTGTCGTTCGACAAACCCGAGCTGCTCTACCTGGCCGCGCTGTTTCACGACATTGCCAAAGGCCGTGGCGGCGACCACTCCGAACTCGGCATGGCCGATGCCCGGCGCTTCTGCCGTCAGCACGGCCTCGACAAGCCCGACAGCGAACTGGTTGCCTGGCTGGTGGGCATGCATCTGGTGATGTCGCGCACCTCGCAAAAGGAAGACACCAGCGACCCCGAGGTGATTGCCGCTTTTGCCGCACGCGTGGGCGATAGCCGGCGGCTGACCGCCTTGTATTTGCTGACCGTGGCCGACATCCGCGGCACCAGTCCCACGGTGTGGAACGCCTGGAAAGGCAAGCTGCTGGAAGACCTGTACCACGCCACCCAGGCCAGGCTGGCGGGAAGCAACCTGGCCATGGATAACATCGCGGCCAAACAGGCCGAGGCACGCATCAAACTCGCTCTCTACGGCCTGCCCAATACCGCCGCCGACGCCCTGTGGCAGCATCTCGACGCGCGCTATTTTGTTCGCTATGACGTCCGCGACATCGCCTGGCAGGCGCGCATGCTCTGGCGTCGCACCACCAGCCCCCAAGCAGTGGTGCAGGCGCGCCTGTCGCCGGTCGGCGAAGGCATCCAGGTGCTGGTCTACACTCCCGACCACCCCGACCTGTTCGCCCGCATTTGCGGCTTCTTTGCGCGCATCCAGTACACCATCCTCGAAGCCAAGATCCACACCACCCAGCATGGCTACGCGCTGGACAGTTTTCAGGTGATGGACCTGGCCAATCGCGGCATTCATTACCACGATTTTCTGAGCTACGTGGAGCACGAACTCGCGCGCGATCTCGATCCCGCCCGGCCGATGCAAGCCGCGCCGCGCGGCCGCTTGTCGCGCCACCAGCGTCACCACCCCTACCCGGCCACAGTACGGCTGGAGGCGGACGCGCAGGGACGTGGCTACATGCTGTCGATCACCTGCGCTGACCGGGGCGGCTTGTTGTTTGCGGTGGCAGAGATATTGATGCGGCGGGACGTCAGCGTGTATGCCGCCAAAATCGACACGCTGGGCGAGCGCGTCGAGGATACGTTTCTGATTCGGGGGGAGGCTTTGCTGACGCCTGCCAACCGGCAGGCGCTGGAAAACGAAGTGCTCGGCGTGCTGCAGTAATCAAGGCACCCGTGATTCAAGGAGCCGGGGCCGCGTACTCGTCCACATAGCGCCCACGTGCAGGCGCCTTGCGTGCGGGGGGCGCCTTCTTGCGCGTACCGTCAGCCGGCTTCTTGATTTTCTGGTCCAGTCCGGTCTTGACGCGGCTGCCTCCACGCCCGGGACGGACCGAGCCACTTACCCCCGTCACATCGGCCAGGCTGATTTCCCGATTCGACACAGTCGATTGCAACGCCTTCATGCCGCTACCCGCCATTCTTTCAGGCTCCCGGCCAGGGTACGCGTCAGCGCGGCCAGACTGCCCACCCCTTCGGTACTGGGCATGGTTTCACAGGCGCTGATTTTGCCGTCGGCATACACCGACAAAATCAACAGGTTGTGCTGCACATCAGGCGGCAACGCCAGCGTGCTTTCAGCCAGTGCGGTCTGGATGCCATGCCAGACGACGCGGCTGGCCGCCAATGCGTCGGCCAGTTGCGTGACTCGGTTGGGATCGTTCCAGTGTCTCTGCACCATCATCAGCCGGGCAGCAATGCTATCCAGCTGTGCCGCCTCGCTCATCACGCCCTCGACAGGGTGAACACGATGCTGCGCTTGGTTGATCTGTTGGTCTGCGCTCATTATTGTCCTTGCTGCTTGCGCCTGGGCACCTTGCCCATGGTTACGCTTCAAGTTAGCGGCAACGACCTATGCAACTTTAGGCATGCTAAATGCGTGCCAGCAAGCCTCCATCCAGCTCAATCATCCTGCAAGTCTTGCCCCGGAAACAGGGTGTCGGTGAAGCCGAATTGGCGCAGATCGCGTATCCGCATGGGATACAGAATGCCGTGCAGATGATCAACTTCATGCTGCACCACGCGGGCGTGAAAATCGTTCACGCTGCGGTCGATAGGCTGACCCGCTGCGTCAAACCCCTGATAGCGCAAGGCGGTGTGGCGCGGCACCAGGCCGCGCATGCCGGGAACCGACAAACAGCCTTCCCAGCCTTCTTCCAGCTCATCGGACAAGGGGGAAAGCAGCGGGTTGATCAGCACCGTGAACGGCACGCTTTCCGCATCCGGGTAGCGTGGATTCGTGCTGACTTCAAAGATCACCACCTGCAGCCCCACGCCGATTTGCGGCGCCGCCAAACCGGCGCCATTCAATGCACGCATGGTGTCGCGCATGTCGACAATCAATTGTGCCAGCTCGGAAGAAGCAAAATCTTCCACCGGCAGTGCCGGCGTCAGCAGGCGCGGATCGCCCATTTTCAGGACATCACGGATCGCCATGGCTGCTCCAGTTGTTGCAAATCAGCGGCTTCCAGCCAGCACCAGCTGCCGGGCGCCAGGGTCGCCGGCAGGACAAAGTCGCCGATGGCGACACGATGCAGCGTGTCCACCCGGTTGCCGGTAGCGGCGATCATGCGTTTGACCTGATGGTATTTTCCCTCGGCCAGGGTCAGTTGCAGGCTGCGGTCATCCAGTGCCTCGCACGCCAGCGCGGCAATCGGCGCGGCTTCGTCGTTGAGCAGCACCCCACTTCGCAGCGCCTCCAGCATCGCGGCATCCACCGGATCGGCACAGGTGGCGCGATACACCTTGGCGACGCCTTTTTTCGGCGAGGTCATGCGGTGAATAAACTGCCCGTCGTCGGAAAGCAGCAGCAAACCGGTGGTGTCCTGATCCAGCCGCCCCACGCATTGCACGTCGCGCTCGATCAACGGCGACGGCAACAGCGAAAACACGCTGGGATAGTGCTTGGGCTTGTGCGAGCACTCGTATCCAACTGGTTTGTGCATCAATACATAGGCTTTCTCGCGATACGGCCAGGTCACGCCATCGATTGTCAGTTCCAGCCCGACCGGGTCCACTTCGAATTCTGGGTCGTCACGCACCACGCCGTTTACCGCGACCGCACCCGAACGTACCCTCAACACGCAGCCTTTGCGTGAACCGAACCCCTGTGATTGCAACGCGCGTGCCAGCCACATGATTCAGAACGCACACAAGCCGGCGGCATCGTTGGTCACCAACTGCTCCAGCAAATGCCGCACCTGCAGCATCGACTCGCCCAGCACCGCCTGGATCTCCTCCATATGGATGCCTTCCACCGACGAGCCGCGCCCGGCCGCATAGTTCACCACCACGCCCACGGCCGCGTAACACAGCGACAGTTCACGTGCCAGATAGGCTTCCGGCATGCCGGTCATTCCCACCATGTCGTTGCCGTCGCGCTCCATGCGATTGATCTCGGCAGCCGTTTCCAGTCGCGGCCCCTGCACTGCGCCATATACGCCGCCGTCGCGCAGGCTGATGCCGGCGCTGGTCGCGGCCTGCAGCAGGGCAGCGCGCATCGCATCGCAATACGGAAAAGTGAAATCGAGGTGAGTGACGGGTTTATCGCTCCCTACACAATAAGTGGCGGCACGGCCATGCGTGTAGTCGATGATCTGGTCGGGAATCACCAGCATGCCGGGGATCAACTCGGGATGAATCCCGCCCACCGTGGCCACCGACACCACGCGATCCACGCCGTGTTCCTTCAACGCCCACAGGTTGGCGCGGTAGTTCACCTCGTGCGGCGGAATGGTGTGGCCATAGCCGTGGCGCGCCAGAAAAATCACTTCCTGATCGCAAATGTGGCCAAACGTCAGCGCGCCGGATGGCTCGCCGTAGGGGGTGCGTGCCACCTTGCGATGGGTGATTTCAAGATTGGCGAGCTGCGTCAGCCCGGTGCCGCCGATGATTCCCAGCATGTTTATTTGTCCTTTAAAGCGTAAATGGCGGGCAGATTGCGCCACAGCCCGTAAACGTCCATGCCACAGCCGAACACGTAGCGGTTCGGCACATCCAGCCCCACAAAATCGGCCTGGATCGGCTTATCCAGTCCGTTGTCCTTGTTGGTCAACACCGCCGACCACACCCGCGCCGCGCCCATTTCCAGCAGCTTGTCGCGGATCGCCGCCAGCGTTTCACCCTCGTCCAGAATATCGTCGAGCACCAGCACATGACGGCCGGCCACGCTTTGCCCCGGCAACACCTTCCATTCGATCTCGCCGCCATGGGTCTTGCCGCGATACCGGGTGACATGCAGGTAATCGAATTCCATCGGAAACTTCAATTTCGGCAGCAACTGGCCTGCAAACACCACCGCGCCGCCCATCACCGGCAACACCAGCGGAAACTCTGCCCCCAGCACCTGGGCGATCTCATCCGCCAAGCGATCCAGCGCAGCCTGCACGTCCGATTCCGGCACGATGCATTCAGCACCTTCCAGCAGTTGTTGCGCTTCAAGCGGAGACATGACGAGCCCGTAATTCGACGAAAGCCGGAAGTCTAAGCGAAGTTTCCGGAGCTTGCGCGGGTCGGGTAAGCTTGAGCCATGCCCCTTTCCACTTCCAACACCC
>JAAPAA010000133.1 GCA_012274165.1 Thiobacillaceae bacterium | reverse complement strand
GAGGAACAGGGGCGACTTTGAAATGTCGATGTCCCCGGAAGCGGCCGATGCGGCGTTGACGGTTGCCAGCAAGCCGAGCAGCACTGCGGCGCACCGGGAACGCCACGCCCGCGCGCGTGATTTCTGCTGTGGGGATGAATTCCTGCTGCCGTTGCCTGATGATGCGTTCATGGGTTGGTTCTCATGATTGTGTGGTCACTTGCGAACCACGTTGCCCTGCAATACCACCAAGGCGCGATCCGCATCGGTCGAGGGATCCCGACTGCGCGCAAAAATGCGGAAATTGGCCTGCACGGTGCTGCCGCCCGGCGCACCGTAATTCGTGGAACCTGCGCTGCTGCCCTGGCTCAGCAAGTCGGCGGTGGTCGTCTGCTGCATGCGCTGGATGTAATACTGCGGAGTGCCGGCCGCGAGGTCACCCGTGTCGGCGGGCGTGGCGTCGTGCCAGCAGTCGGAGCATCCGGTCAACACGCTGGTAACGGGGTCGGGTATGGGGCAGGCCGTGGTGACTCCCGTGCAATCCTGGCCAACATCCGTCTGCCCGGTCCTGACCAAGGCTTCGGCTTCACGCAGGGCGCGCTCTGACGCCTGGAACGAGAGGCTGCGATCGTAGAGATTGCCGGCCATCCGTTCTTCCAGCAGGGTGCCGTGCATGCTGGCCAGACCCAGCAAAGTCACAATCAGCAACAGGATCAACACCACGATCAATGCAACGCCGCGCTGACCCTTGAATTCAGGTGCGTTCATAGGTTCTGATTCCGCAGATAGACCACATGGGAAAGGGTGCGACTGAGCAATTCGCCGTTGGTTCCGACCTTGTCGGTGCCTTGCAATGTCAGGTCGATCCGGACAGCGACGACGCACTTCCAGATGGTAGCGGTGGTGGCGGTGCAACCAGCTGGAACTGCGTCAGCGGCGATGTCAGTGGCTGTCTGGTAAGCGGTGCCACCCGTCATCAGGTAAGTGAGCTGCATGTCGGTGACGCCTTCGACAATCTCCTGTCCCGCCGTAAGGACACCTTTCAATACCTGCGCCCGATAAAGCGATTTCCCGCCGACCGTGTTGTTGGCGACATACCATTGCTCGGCCGAGACTTCGCTGAGTACCGCATTGACGCCATAGGCATATCCTGCGCCTCCCTTGGCGGCGCAGTTCAGTGAGGTATCGCTGTTGCCCGGTGTCCCCGATTTTGCATGGGCAATGGCTGTTGCGTTATTCGCGCTCGTGCTCTGAAAGATCGTCGCGCACTGGAAATCGCAAATTTGCAGGATATCGCTCTTCAGGATGTCGTTCGTCGTCGCGGTCGGTGTGATGTTGTCGGTGGATGCGGTCATCGCGTTGATGGCGTAGGTATCCCCGGTTGCCGAAACGATCCGGATCGCATCGGTTCCGGCAGCCGAATAACCCGTGAGCGTGTCGTAACCCACGATCCCATTGGGCAGATCGTTCCACCACGACGTGCTGTTGAGCATGGTGTCGGGAATTATGGAGCTGCCGCATGCGCTGCCGCGGGCCTCGCGGATGTCGCGCGTCATCAATTCGAAGGCGAGGCGCGAATTCTCCTGCACGCGCCCGAGGCTTTCGGTAGCCTTGAAGGTGTTCTTGTTGGCCTGGAAGATGCTGCCTGCGGCCGCCACCACCAGCAAGCCGAGTACGAGGGCGATCATCATCTCGATGAGGCTCAGACCGCTCATCCGCGAACGCGGGGGAGTCGATGTCGGCCTGCGACTGCGAAGGGCAAGCAGGATCATAGCTGGGTCCTGGTGGTTATCGATTCAGCCGTATTCCCGCTCTTGCCGCGCGAGTCGTTCCATTGCACGGTCACGACCACATCGCCGTCGGTACCCTCGCGTGTGATCGATCCGCATGCGCTCGGGCCAAGTGCGGCCTGTAGCGATGTCAGCCAGCTATTCAGATCGGATGCGGCCAATGCCCCGGCTGCCGGAATCACGCAGGGGCTTGCCATCGCAAGGTCGTACGAACCCGCCGAGATGGCGGCCGTACGATTGGCGCGCATGGCATCCATGATCGAATAGGTCTGGATCACCGCCTGGCTGCGCTCGAGAGCGCTCTGGCTGTTGCGCAATGCGGTGGCCTGCATGGCTGCAGCGCCCAGCACCCCGATCGCCAGGACCAGGATGGCGATCAGCACTTCCAGCAGTCCCACACCGCATTGTTGATGGCGCATTGCGGTTTCCCAACGATTGCGAACCGGCATTGGGTACTCCTCGGTCATGGCGTATTGGAGGGAGCCGCGCAAACCCCCGCGGTGTTCAGGGACTTGGTCGTGATGCGGCTGCCGCCCGCTGCAATGGTCACGGCACGCATGTTTTCCTGCGGCCGCGTGGTGGGCAGGCAAACCCCGATGCTGCCCACGAGCAGCGTGTTGGTGGCCGATCGGTAGGCATAGCCGTCAGGGCGAAACACGACACCCGTGGCTCGAACGAAAGGACTGGAGAAAACCTGCACCGGGGAAGTGACCCTGCCCACTTGCAAGACCCCGCCGGTATCGATCTGCCCGTCGCGATTGGCATCGACTCCGACCACCCAACCCGTCCAGCTTGCCGCAACGTTTTTGCAGTTAATCAAATCGACGCTGCGGCACACGATCACCCGTGTGTTGCGCTTGACGGCCTCGCCCCGCGCGCTTTGCAGCGCCGCAATTAGTTCGTTGCCCTGGCTTACCAACCGGTTGGCATTGATGACGCCGTCGAAACTGGGGATGGCCACTCCGATCAGGATGGCAGCCACGATGAGGGTCACCATCAACTCGACCAGGGTGAAACCCCGCTCCCGCCTTCGGCTGGCAAGCCGGGCGGCGTTCCCCATGAGCGCGCACGTGCTGGGCATTGGTATCGGATCCTGAT
>JAAPAA010000132.1 GCA_012274165.1 Thiobacillaceae bacterium | reverse complement strand
GGCATGAGCAGGAAGCAGGGGCCCCGCTTGTGCGGGGATGCGACCGACCGTGAACGCCGCTGGCCGCCGACAGTGTCTATGCACGGGTTAAGACGATGGGTCGGAGGCGGCGGCATGAGGTTATTGCCGCTGGTGTTCGCCATGCTCGGGGCTTGCGCGGCCGCGGCGCAGGTCCCGCAGCAGCGGGGCCACGAAACGGTGCCAGGGCATTCGCCGCCGGTATTCGCCGCGCAGGGAACGGTGCAGTTGGCGTTCACCCCCGGGGACAATGCCGAGGCGATGATCGTGGGCTGCATAGGCGAGGCGAGGCAGCAGATCCTGGTGCAGGCATTCAGCTTCACCAGCCGCGCGCTGGCGAATGCGCTGATTGCGGCCAAAAGGCGCGGCGTGGACGTGCAAGTCATGGCGGACCGCGAACAGACTTTCGGCGGCGAGGCGAGCCGCATACCCGAACTCGTCCGGGCGGGGATTCCGGTGACGCTGGAGGTACGCTACCAGAGCGCGCACAACAAGGTGATGGTCATGGATGCCGGCTCGGCCGATGCGGCGGTCATCACCGGTAGTTACAATTGGACCTATGCAGCGCAACACAAGAATGCCGAGAACGTGCTGATCCTGCGCCACAACCCGGATATCGCGAATGCCTACGCCGCCAATTGGAGGCGGCATTTCGCCGACGCATTGCCCTACGCCAAGCAATGAAACAGCCGCTCAGCAACCTGCTGGAAAATGCCTGGATCGATCTGCACGATGTGCAGGTGGTGTGGCAGATCGCGGCCCTGCTGGCGTGCTTTTTGATCGCCTGGGGTGCGGGGCGGGCGTTGCGGCTCGGCCGCGTCGAGGCGGACGGGATCTGGAGATTCGGCGTCGGCGGCCTGCGGCGCATCCTGTTTCCAGTCGTTGCACTGCTTCCGCTGGCGCTCTCTATCGAACTGTTCAAGCGCTGGATCGAGGTTGACCTGTTGCGGCTGTTCGTGCCGCTGCTCCTGTCGCTGTCGCTGGTGCGATTCTTCTTCTATCTGCTGCGCCACGTATTCGCCCGCGGCAGCATCGTGCGCTCGTTCGAACGGGCGATCGCGGTTCTGGTATGGGGCGGACTGGTGCTGCACGTTTCCGGCTTGCTGCCGGACGTGATCGATGTTCTCGACGGCATCACGTTCCATCTGGGCACGCAAAAGCTTACGCTCTGGCTGGTGCTGCAGTGATTGTTCGGGATAGTGGTCACGCTGCTCGCGGCAATGTGGCTCTCCGGCACCATCGAGGCGCGGCTGATGCGCGCCGAATCGCTGCATTCCAGCCTGCGCGTGGTGTTCTCGCGCCTGGCCCGGGCGCTGCTGGTGCTGCTCGCCGTGCTCATCGTTCTGCCGCTGGTCGGTATCAACCCCACGGTATTGTCCGTATTCGGCGGCGCCATCGGCGTCGGCCTGGGCTTCGGCCTGCAAAAGATCGCCAGCAATTACATCAGCGGCTTCATCATTCTGCTCGATCGCTCGATCCGGATCGGCGACCTGATCACCGTCGACAATTTCTACGGCGAGGTGAAGAACATTACCACGCGCTACGTAGTGGTGCGCGCGGCCGATGGGCGCGAGGCCATCATTCCCAACGAGCTCCTGATTACGACGACGGTCCTGAATCACTCCTACTCGAACCGCCAGATCCGGTTCGCGCTCGGGCTGCAGATTGCGTATCGGAGCGACCTGCAGCGGGCGATGCAGTTAATGGAGGAAGCAGCGCGCAAGCACGTACGCGTGCTCGCTGACCCGCCGCCGAAGGCATTCCTGCTGCGTTTCGCCGACAGCGGCATCGATTTCGAACTGGGGGTGTGGATCGACGATCCGGAGAACGGCGTGCTCGGCATCCGCTCGGAGTTGTACCTGGACATCTGGCGTGCGCTGCAGGAAGCCGGCATCGAAATCCCTTATCCGCAGCGGGAAGTGCGGATATTGCCCGATGCGGGCGGGGCCCCAAGCTGATTTGGGGGTGGCATAGGCGCCGCCACGCGGGGGCGCGCGAATTGGCGATTGCGCCAGGCGCTATTTCACGTAGAATGCCCACCCGTTTCGTGAATTCGATGGAGCATTGATGCTTTTTTCCGGGCTGTTCGATTTGCCGTGGTGGGGCCTGGGCGTCGTGACACTGGTCCTGACCCACGTCAGCATCGTTGCCGTTACCATTTTCCTGCACCGCCACCAGGCCCACCGCGCGCTTGACCTGCACCCGCTGGCGAGCCATTTCTTCCGTCTCTGGCTATGCATGACCACCGGCATGGTGACCAAGGAGTGGGCTGCCATCCATCGCAAGCACCACGCCAAGTGCGAGACGCCGGATGATCCGCACAGCCCGCGGATTTACGGCATCAGGCGCGTGCTCTGGGGCGGGGTGTTTCTTTACGTCAAGGAAGCGCATAACCGGCAGACTCTGGCGCGCTACGGCCATGGCACACCCGACGATTGGCTGGAGCGAAATGTCTACAGCAGCCGCGCCAAGCTCGGGCTGGTGCTGATGGGACTGATCAACATCGTACTTTTCGGCGTGATTCCCGGGTTGCTGATCCTGGCGGTGCAGATAGCGTGGATCCCGTTCTGGGCCGCGGGCGTGATCAACGGCATCGGCCATTACTGGGGCTACCGCAATTGGTCGACTGCCGACGCCAGCACCAATATCTTTCCCTGGGGCATTTTGATCGGCGGCGAGGAGCTGCACAACAATCACCATGCCTACGGCTCGTCGGCCAAGCTCTCCAATAGATGGTACGAGTTCGACATTGGCTGGGTGTACATCCGCATGCTCGAGATGCTGCGACTGGCGCAAGTGAAAAAAGTCGCGCGCAAGCCGCGCTTCACCCAGGCAAAGCCGGTTGCGGATTTCGACACGCTGCAGGCCGTCATCGCCTGCCGCTACGACGTGCTGGCAAAATACGCGAAATCGCTCAAGAACACCTACGCCGAGGAATTGCGCCTGTTGCGGCGCCAAGCACCGCAACAGGCACGGTCGCTCAAGGGACTCAAGCGCTGGCTCAATCGCGACGAGAGGCAATTGCCGGGTAACGAGCGCGCCAGGCTGGCTGCGGCGCTGGCTGGGAGCGAGAAACTGTCGACGGTCTACACCATGCGCAAGGAGTTGGCGGCACTATGGGAGCGCTCCAACGCCTCACGCGAACAGTTGCTGAAGCAGTTGCAGGAGTGGTGCCGCCGCGCCGAGGCGAGCGGCATTCGGCAACTGGAGGAGTTCTCTTTGAGGCTGCGCTGCTACGCGTAAAGTGTCCGCGGTCGCAGCCCAAGGAATCGGTTGTCGAAGACGAATGACTTTCCCGCCGAGACGGACGTCCTTATTGCCGAAGAGCAGATCCCTCGCTGTTGCTCTGGATGACCGATTCAAATGAAACAGGCCGCTGCTGCGGCCTGTTTCATTTGAATCCGGATACGCTTACTTCAGCTTGGTCTCTTTGTAGATCACATGCCGGCGCACTTTGGGGTCAAATTTCACGATCTCCATCTTGTCCGGCATCGTGCGCTTGTTCTTGGTCGTGGTGTAGAAGTGGCCGGTGCCGGCGCTCGACTCCAGTTTGATCTTGTCGCGCATGATTAGATTTCCCCCTTGGCACGCAGTTCCTTCAGAACCGTGTCTATGCCCTTCTTGTCGATGGTGCGCAGCCCGTTGGCGGAAACACGCAGGCTGATCCAGCGGTTTTCGCTCTCGACCCAGAAACGGCGGTAATGCAGATTGGGCAGAAAGCGGCGATTCGTCCGGTTGTTGGCGTGCGACACATTGTGTCCAGACATGGGCTTCTTGCCGGTTACTTGGCATACTCGTGCCATGGCGATGCTCCGAATGCGGAAAGGAGCGCATTATACGCCGGTATCCCGCGGAAACTCAAGCATAAATTCAGCGGAGGGCGAAGGCGCAAAGACGTAAAGCAGGGATCAAATCACTGCTTCTGACGCGAATCGGAATTTGCGGCGAAGGAACCCCCGGTACGTGGCCGGCTGAATCGCTTACGCACCGGCGGCTTCGGCACGGACAGATTCAGATCAAGCCGCGCTCGGCGAACGACAGTGCCGAGCTGCCCGCGATGATGAAATGATCCAGGACCTTGATGTCCACCAAAGCCAGGGCCTGCTTGAGCGATTGCGTCAACATCTGGTCGGCATTGCTGGGCTCGGCGATGCCGGAAGGATGGTTGTGCGCGAAAATCAACGAAGCCGCATTG
>JAAPAA010000012.1 GCA_012274165.1 Thiobacillaceae bacterium | reverse complement strand
TGTAGAGGCAAAGTTGTAATGTCGCTTTTGGGCAAAGTTGAGATGTCGCCCAAGATCGTTCCCGGGGCTACCGGGGACGAGGATGTCGAGGATTGCAACGAGCATCACGATGAGCATGCGCGAGCTCGATCGCCTCAAGACCATGCAACGTGTCGTCGACCGGATGCTGCGCGTCGGCCAGGCTGCGGACGGCCTCGGGATCAGCTGTCGCCAGGTCGCGCGGCTGGTCAAGCGATACGAGGCCGGCGGAGCCGCGGCGCTGATCTCGGCCAGGCATGGCAGGCCCAGCAACAACCAACTCAGTGACGGCGTAGCCAGCCGTGCGCTCGCCGTCATCCGGCAGCGGTACGCGGATTTCGGCCCGACGCTCGCTTGCGAGAAGCTGCGTGAAGTGCATGGCGTGTGCCTCAGCAAGGAGACAGTCCGCAAGCTGATGATCGAGGCTGGCCTGTGGAAGGCGCGGCGCCAGCGAGCAGCCCAGATACACCAGCCGCGCAACCGCCGAGCCTGCGTCGGTGAGCTGATCCAGATCGACGGCAGCGATCACGCCTGGTTCGAGGGCCGCGCCGAGGCCTGCACGCTGCTGGTCTACATCGATGACGCGACGAGCCGACTCATGCAGCTGCACTTCGTGCCGACCGAGTCGAGCTTCGCGTACTTCGAGGCCACTCGCGCCTACCTCGAGCGCCATGGTAAGCCGGTCGCGTTCTACAGCGACAAGGCATCCGTGTTCCGGCCCACCCGGGACTCGGTCGAGTGCGGGGGCCGCACTGTCACCCAATTCGGACGGGTGCTCTACGAGCTCAACATCGACAGCTGGTGCGCCAACTCGAGCCAAGCGAAGGGGCGCGTTGAGCGGGCCAACCTGACCCTGCAGGATCGCTTGGTCAAGGAGCTACGCCTGCGCGGCATTAGCTCGCGCGAGGCGGCCAATTCCTACGCTCCACGCTTCGTCGCCGACTTCAACAAGCGCTTCGGCAAGGCGCCCAAGAGCGACTTCGATGCGCATCGGCCAGTTCGAGATGATGAGGACCTGGACCTGATCTTCACCTGGCGTGTCCCGCGCAAGGTGTCCGCGTCACTCACCCTGCAGCACGACCGAGTGCGCTATCTTCTACCCGACACGGCGGATCACAGGAAGCTCATCCATCGCTACATCGAGGTGTTCGAGTACCCGGACGGCCGCATCGAGCTGCGCGCCGATGGCTCGAGCCTGGAGCACGTCCGGTTCGACAAGCTGCCGTTCATCGACGCTGGCGCCATCGTCGAGAACAAGCGGCTCGGCCATGCCTTGAGGGTTGCGCAAGTCCTTCAGTCGCAACGCGATGATCGACGGTCCCAGAGCATGCCCTCGCGGACGAACTCCGGAGCGAAGCCGCGCCCGAAACACGCGGAGATCGGCAAGAAGCAACCCAGCAAATTCACGCTGGACGACATGAATGCAGCTATGCAGAGGCGGGCCGCCTGAGCCAACTCCCCTAACCTCCCCGCACTTCAAGCGCTGAGGCGTTCCAACACGACTTACCCCCCGTCGGCGTCTGCGTGGCGGTCGCCACGCCGCCGGGGGATAAGCCTGCACCGAGGCTCACCACCGCCCTGGATGCGACATTTCAACTTTGCTGGCGATGCGACATCTGAACTTGGCCTTGACAGTTTGGCGGCCAGTCCCGGGTTGATGAGCTCAATACCACTCAGCGCCTCCACTTCAGCCTCAGGCGGGTTCGAGCCGCCTTTTGAGTGCGTCAACCTAAGCGCGCTCTAGGCCAATCCCCAATCTGTCAGGTTCAACCGGGGAATACCAAGGGCCGGCCGGGGCGGGCCGACTTCGCGCGCGAAAGTGCCTTGGGCCTTAAGCCGGGCCAAGTCATCCGGCGTACCCCGGGCCCACGGCGCGACGATGAGACAACGTGGTTGCAGATACTGCGTCGAGACGGCCGTGGAGTACCGTCGAGGACTTTGAAAGCAAACTCATGAAGTCCGCTCCGTTCGTTTTGTCATCCGCAATGCTTTTGACCCTGGCCGCCTGCTCCAAGCAGCCGCAGGACTCGGCTCCTCCCTCCACTACGACGGCCCCTGCGAGCGGCTTCGCTACGCCGGCCTCAGATCCGTCGCTGCCCTCGGCATCGGTCGTCGCGAGCGCGCCTGCCACGCCCGTCGACGCTCCTGCATCGGCTCCTGCGGGGATGCCGACGCCATCGTCGGGGCCGGCACCGGCGTCTGCCGCAAGCGCACGGTAGAACGGCGCTTATCTCGAACCTTTAGCGTCCCTGCGAACCGTGCGGTATTCGTCTCGACCAGTGCCCGGCCCCGCCCAAGCGGGCTGCACCTCACACCTTCGACATAACGGACGTCGACGGTGACCTGAACTCGTCACTATGTAGCGGGCCAGGCTTGCAGAGTCTTGTACCGCGCCGAATAATTGCTTTTTGCGGCGGCCGCGAGGAGTTGGGTGAGGCTCAGCGCATTCATTGAAGGACAGTTGGACGCCCTTGTTGAGGAGTGGGAGCGCTTCGCTCGAACTATTCTGCCCGCTGCGGAATCGATGTCGGGCTTGGCACTTAGGGACCACTGTCGGTCGATGCTCGCGGCGATTGCAAAGGACATTGAGTCGGACGATAGTGAGGTCAAACGAACGGCCCAGGCCGAAGGTTTGGTCTGGGTCCGGAGGTCACCCCAAACCGCAGCTGCATTGCACGGGGCTTTCCGGCAGATCTCCGGCTTTACGGCCGAGCAAATGGTGTCCGAGTTCGTTGCTTTAAGAGCCAGCGTTCTGCTCTGTGGCGTGACGCCGAGGGGACTCGGGATCGAAGGATCGCGATCGAAGAAATTACTCGCTTTAACGCAGCGATCGATCAAGCCATCTCCGAATCCGTCTCTGCTTACGAGCGCGGCTCACAAACGAAGTAACTATCTGGGGTGGCGTATCTCCGCGGCCTTACGGATTGTCGAAATCGGGCTTCCTGTGTTCCATCCACGCCTGAATCCCCTCGTTGGCACCCGGGGTCCCATCCATGGGATCGCGCAATTCTCGCGATAGCTGCATGGCCGACTGCAGGTCTAGATCCTCGCTCTGAAGAATGAGCCGCTTGGCTGCACTGACGCCCTGCGGGCTGTTGGCCGCGATCTGACGCGCGAGGGAGAGCGTCTCATCGATCAGGCTCGCGTGTGGCACCACGTCCTCCACGAAGCCAAGCTTGAACGCCTCCGGGGCGGAGAACGTACGACCCGTCAGGACGATCATATTGGCACGGCCCCGACCTACCAGCCTGGGAAGCCGACAGGTCCGCCACCACCGGGGAAGGCGCCGACCTTGCTAACCTCAGGCAAGGAAAAAGCCGCTTGATCGGACGCGATCCGGATGTCGCAGGCGAGAGCGATCTCAAAGGATCCCGCGATCGCCGGCCCGTTGATCATCGCGATCACCGGCGCGCGCAATTCTTCGATGAGCTCCATAAAGCGCAATACCGCGTCTCGGCTTCTCTGCGTTTGCTCCGGCGTGAGCAGGGCTCTTTCCTTCAGGTCCGCGCCTGCCCCGAATGCTGTTCCTTCTCCCGTGATGATGAGGACTCTGAGATCGGTCTTTTCTTTCAGGCCGACCAGGCAGGCCTCGAGTTCGTTTGCCATGGCGACGTTGATCGCGTTGCGTCGCTCGGGACGATTCATGGTCAGGACGCTGATGTGTGGCTCGAGCTCGGAGACCTTGATCGTCGTCCAAACCTTGTTGCTCATAGCGAAGCTCCGGTCCAGCCTTGGCTCACGGGGCTCGAGAGTCTATCGACAGGCATGCGGCCGGTTCGCTAGCGGCTGGGCGCCCTCGATGTCTCGGACCGGCCGTTGTCCGCGGCGTAGCAACTGCAGGCCGCCATCTCCAGCCCTGCCCTGTCCACGACCGTGAGCTCACCACGTTGGTACGCGATCAGGCCCTGGCGCTGGAGGTTGCTGGCGGCGACGGTTACGCCTACACGCCGGACGCCGAGCATGTACGCCAGAAACTCGTGTGTGACCCGAAAAGTGTCTTCCTGCGCCCGATCCTGGCTCATCAAGAGCCACTTGGCCAGTCGTGGTCCGATCATGTGGTGACGCTGGCAGGCCGCAGCGGTCGCCAACTGCGCCATGAGGACATACAGGTAGCGATGAAGGCTCTGGCGCAGAGCCCGGCTGCGTTTCATCTCGAGATCGAAGTCGCGCTTTCCGACCCGCAATGCAACGCCTTGCCCTTGTACCAGGGCACGAAGTGGAGCTTCGGTCACTCCGAGAACCAATTGCGTCCCGAGCATGCCTTCCGTCCCGACCATCCCGACTTCGACGCTGGGCTTGTTGTCGATGACGCTCAGGAGGGAGATGAAGCCTTCCGTCGGGAAGTGGACGTGTTCTGTGCGCTGAGCGGGCTCGCTGAGCACGGCACCCAGTGCAAGCTCTACCGGTTCGCAGACATCCAGGAGCCTGCGCCGGTCTTGCGGGGGCAGGCGTCGGATTAGCTGGTTCGATGCGTCGGTCAAAGTTCGATTCGGTTGCCGACCGAGGATGCCGCAAAGTGAAGGTCCTGACTGTCTGCCAGCGAACATAAGCCTTGCCGGCGGTTGCAACGGCCGGGAAGCAATCGAGGCTAGGTTGCCAGTTCCGTCGGCAGCAAGCGGTCGTACTCCTTTTTGACGACCGCGTAGCACTCGCAGCTGCGTTTCTCCAATCCTTCTCGATCGATGATGGTGATACGCCCACGCGAATAGCGGATCAGGCCGGCACGTTGCAGCTTCATGGCACTTTCGGTGACGCCTTCGCGACGCACGCCCAGCATATTGGCGATCAGTTCCTGCGTCATGACCAACTCCACGCCGGTCAGGCGGTCGAGGCTCAGGAGGAGCCAGCGACAGAGCTGCTGGTCCAGTGAATGGTGTCGATTGCAGACCGCGGTCTGCGCCATCTGGGTGATCAGCGCCTGCGTATAGCGCAGCAGCAGGTGGAGAACGGGGCCGGCGCGGTTGAACTCATCCTTCATGAGCTGCGCCTTCAGCCGCAAGCCTCGGCCGGCGCTTTGCACAACCGCGCGACTAGGCGTTGATTCTCCGCCCATGAAGAGCGAAATACCGACGATGCCTTCACTGCCCACGACAGCGATCTCCGCGGAGGTACCGTTGTCCATCACGTAGAGCAACGAGACAATGGCGGTGGTCGGGAAGTACACGTGGCTGAGCGTCGTTCCGGGCTCGTACAAGACTTGCCCTAGCGGCATTTCGATTTCTTCAAGCTGCGACTTCCACCGGGCCATCTCGGCCGGTGGCAACGAGGCGAGGAGTTGATTCAGCTCCTGTCCTTTGAACTTGTCCATGATCTCCTCACCGCTCGTCGGGCGGAACATGGCCGGTCTGGTGTGTATGCCGGGCCACCGTCCCTGGACGTTCGCGCTCGACAAAGGAGTTTAGTTCCCTCCGACTGGTAGCGCACAGACAGAGGCGTGGGGAACTGCGCAAATCCTTTTTTACGAACCGCTCGGCGCAGCGCAGGCCGACCTCGTTGACACGGCCGGAACGAGTCAGTTTCATTTCAGCTGAGGCTTCGGCTTGGCAACGGGTGAATCACCGTACCGATAACTGCATGGAATATGCGCGCGTGCTCCTGCTTGCCGGCGCCGAATCGCTCGCGGACATCGGCGCGGCGTGCGGGTTCGCCAGCCGGCGCCAGTTCTCGGCGATCCTCAAGCGCATTCTCGGCATCGGGCCGAAGCGGTTTGCGTGCTTCACCAGTCGGCGGCGCAGCGATTGCGACTTACTTTTGCAGCGTGCGAGGGGGAAGTCTCATCGTGAAAACGCATCCGCTGCCTGGCGCATTTCGCACGGACAAAGTGCCGCCGTCGGCTTCAACACTTCGGCGCGCGATGGATAGGCCGAGTCCGAGTCCGCTCCTATCTGAACTGCCTTGCGCGAACGGCCGAAACATTGTCTCGACAAAGTCCCGCGGAAGTCCGCCGCAGTGGTCCTTGACGTCGATCAAGATAAGGTCGCCTTCTGCGTAGGCGTGGAGCGTGACCTCGGTGCCCGGGTGGGTGAACTTGAACGCGTTCTGAAGCAGATTTACCAAGGCTGCCAGAAGGTGCTCTCGGTTCCCTGTGATGGCGAGCAAAGGGTCCACATCGGGCACCGCGAACGGACAGCCCCTGGCGGCGGCACCCAACGCAGCGATATTCCTCGCGTCCGCGACGAAGGCCGCCAGCGAGAACATTTGCGGGCCGGCTGGCACGCCGGCCTTGGCGCGAACGTCCGCGATCGACCTATCCAGCAGGCCGGAAAGGCCACTCAAACTCCGTTTCAACAGCGCACCGGTCGCGCCGCCGATCGGAACCTTTCCTGATTCGAGAGCGGTGTACGACAGCTTCGCCGTATGCAGATAGTTCCGGAGCTCGTGGACAAGCACGCCAAGGCGTTCGTTCTCGTCGGAGGATTGCTT
>JAAPAA010000131.1 GCA_012274165.1 Thiobacillaceae bacterium | reverse complement strand
GGATTTCGCCTCGGTGGACAGCCTGTTGCAGCGGTTCATTGCCGATGCGGGTGCGCCGGGCTTGCCGGACGGTCTGCTGCTGGCGTTGCCGGGCGCGCTGGATGGCCAGCGCGTGAAGCTGACCAATCTCGACTGGACGCTCGATGCGGCCGAATTGCAAACGGCGTTGGGGATACGTGAAGTGCGTTTTATTAATGATTTTCAGGCAGCAGCGGCAGGCGTGGCGACGCTGACGGATGCCGATGTTCTTGCGCTCAATCCACATCCCGTCGAGCCTGGGGGCGTGCGAGCGATTACGGGGGCCGGCACCGGGCTGGGGCTGGCCTTTATGCTGCCGGCTGCCGCTGGGGACTATCAAAGTTTTGCCACTGAGGGCGGGCATGTCGATTTTTCACCCGCCAACGCGCAGCAGGCGCGTCTGCTCGAACGCTTGCGCGCGGCTTATGGGCACGTCTCGTGGGAGCGTGTGGTGTCGGGTCTGGCGATGAACGATTTGTACCGGTTTTGTTGTGCCGAGCAGGGCCGCACCCCGCCGGACGAAACGATGGATGGAGCGGCACTCGCCGTGCGCGCGAAGTCGGGCGACACGGCAGCAGAAGCTGCGCTCGAGCTGTTTATCGATGTATATGGCGCATGGGTGGGCAATGTCGCCTTGCTCTACCAGCCGCGCGGTGGGCTGTATATCGCGGGCGGGGTGGCGACGCATATGCAGACGCGGATGCAGTCATCCCGTTTCATGGCGGCGGCTACCGACAAGGGGCGGATGCGCGGCGTGGTTGAACGCACGCCGATTTTTTTGATCACCAGCACGCGGCTGGGTGTGCAGGGCGCAATGGCGAGTGCGCTGGCCCGGTCACAAGCTGCTTTGTTTGCTGCACCTTGAATTTCAATGCAGCGGTTAACTTCGGTACAGAAGTTCATTCCAAAACGAGTAATCATGGAGGGGAGCGTATGACGATTTCCAAGGAAGAGCAGGAACGGCTTTACCGTTATTACACTGAACCGAAAACAGTGACGGATTTGGCGCGCAAGACCTTGGCGCTGGTACTGGCGGGGGGCGAGGGTTCACGCTTGAAGGATCTGACGGCGTGGCGTGCCAAGCCTTCGGTGCCGATTGGCGGCAAATACCGCATCATCGATTTTCCGCTATCCAATTGCGTGAACTCAGGCATACGCCGCATCGGCGTGCTGACGCAATACAAGTCGCATTCGCTGATTCGCCATCTGCAACGCGCCTGGGGTTTCATGCGGGCCGA
The DNA here is from genome assembly GCA_012274165.1 of Thiobacillaceae bacterium. Lineage (GTDB taxonomy): Bacteria > Pseudomonadota > Gammaproteobacteria > Burkholderiales > Thiobacillaceae > Thiobacillus. The sequence continues at coordinate 10,295 of JAAPAA010000131.1, read as the reverse complement.
GATTGGCGAGTTTGTGGAGATTCTCCCGGCGCAGCAACGCACCCACAAAAAAGAGTGGTACCAAGGGACCGCCGATGCGCTGTTCCAGAACCTCGACATCATGCAGCGGCATCATCCTGACTACGTACTGGTGCTCGGCGGCGATCACGTCTACACCATGGATTACTCGGACATGCTGCTGTATCACGCGCAAAGCGGCGCTGATTTCACGGTCGGCAGCATCGAAGTGCCGGCAGAAGAGGCGCGCGGATTTGGCGTGATGTCGGTGGATGAAACCATGCGCATCACCCATTTCAGCGAAAAGCCCGACAACCCAGATTGCATTCCTGGCAAACCCGGCATCGCATTGGCGTCGATGGGCATTTATATTTTTTCCAAGGACTTTCTCTACAAGACCCTGATCGATGATGCCTGCAATGCCGAGTCCTCGCACGATTTCGGCAAGGACATTATTCCCGCCAGCATTGCCGCCGCGCGCGCGATGGCCTATCCCTTCCGCAACAAGGCGGGCGAACCGGATTACTGGCGCGATGTCGGCACCCTGCATTCCTACTGGCAGACCAATATGGAATTGTGCTCGGTGGATCCCGCACTCAACCTGTACGACCGTAACTGGCCGATCTGGACCTACCAGCCGCAATATCCGCCCGCCAAGTTCATCTTCGACGACGAAGGCCGGCGCGGCACGGCGATCGATTCGCTGATCGCAGGGGGCTGCATTCTGTCGGGTGCGCGGGTCAAGCGCTCGGTGCTGTTTTTTGCCACCACGGTGGAAAACGGCAGCATCATCAAGGACAGCGTGATTCTGCCCAAGGTCAATATCGGCAGCCATTGCCGCATCACGCGCGCGATCATCGACAAGGGCACGAGCATTCCGGATGGCACGGTCATCGGGGAAGACCTGGTCGAGGATGCCAAGCGTTTTCATGTCACGCCGGAAGGCATCGTGCTGGTGACATCGGCCATGCTCGGACAAAACCTCTACGCGAGGCTGCATAATGACTACGACAGCTAAAACGCTGAATGTGGTGCTGTGCTGGCACATGCACCAGCCGTACTACCGCGAAGGGCTCAAGGGCGCGTATCACCTGCCCTGGGTGTATTTGCACGGCATCAAGGATTACAGCGACATGGCGGCCCATCTGGAGCGCTATCCGGCGATGCAGGCGGTGGTGAATTTTGCCCCGGTTCTGCTCGAACAGATCGACGATTACGCGCAGCAAATGGACGCGCTGCTCAAGCATGGCAAGCCGACTCAGGATCACATGATCAATCTGCTGTCCGGCGTCGAGCGCATTCCGTCTGACGCGGTTGCGCGCCTGGCCATCATCCGCGACTGCCAGCGCTGCCATGCGCCGCGCATGATTCATCCCTATCCGGTCTATCGCCATCTGCTGGAAATGGTGGGCGCCTCGTACGAGGCCGGGCCGGGCGACACGGCCTTGCCTGCGCATCTGGGCTATTTGTCCGAGCAGTATTTCCTGGATTTGCTGACCTGGTACCACCTTGCCTGGCTGGGAAACTCGCTGCGGAAAATGCCGCTGGTACAGCGTCTGCTGGCAAAGGGACATGAATTCTCGTCCGCCGATCGCCACGAATTGCTGTACCTGATGCAGCATTGCATGGCGGGCTTGATTCCACGCTATCGTGCGCTGGCCGAGCGCGGTCAGGTCGAGTTGTCGATGACGCCTTACGGTCATCCGATTGTGCCGCTGCTGAACGACTTCGCCAATTTGCGCGATGCCATGCCCGATGCGCCGGTGCCCGAGGCGCTGGCTTATCCGGGCGGGGCGGCACGTGCGCGCTGGCATCTGCAACATGGGGTCGAGGTGTTCGAGCATTATTTTGGCCGCAAGCCCACTGGGGTGTGGCTGTCCGAAGGCGGGGTGAGCGAGGATGCGCTGGCGCAACTCGATGAAATGAACATTGCCTGGACCGCTACGGGCGAAGGCGTGTGGCGCGGGAGCTGCGTCAAGTCGGGTTGTTCCGTCGACGACATGCAAACCAGACGCGGCCTGTTTTCCCCCACGCGCGTGGACGGCTTCAAAACCCGGGTGTTTTTCCGCGACGATGGGTTGTCGGATTTGATTGGTTTCAAATACAGCGACTGGCATGCCGATGACGCGGTGGGCGACTTCATTCATCACCTGGAAACCATTGCGACGTCGCTTGGCAAGAATGCGAACCAGCATGTGGTTTCGGTCATTCTCGACGGTGAAAACGCCTGGGAGTATTACCCCGACAACGGCCACTATTTTCTGGACGCGCTCTATTCGCGCCTGTCCAGCCATCCCACCCTCAATGTCAGCACTTTTGCCGAACAGGCTGCGAACACGCCGGCCAAACCCTTGAAGCGGCTGGCATCGGGCAGCTGGGTGTATGGCAGCTTTTCGACCTGGATCGGTTCGACCGACAAGAATCGCGGCTGGGATTATCTGGTCGCGGCCAAGCTGGTGTATGACCGCACCCTGGCAACAGGCAAGCTCGATGCGGAGCATCAAACCATGGCGATCCGTCAGCTTGCCGTGTGCGAAGGTTCGGACTGGTTCTGGTGGTTTGGCGATCACAACCCGGCGGGGAGTGTCAGGGATTTCGAGCAGCTCTATCGGACCCAGTTGCGCGAGTTGTATCGCCTGCTCGGGGTGGCGCCGCCGGCCTTGCTGGATGTGCCGCTGTCGCATGGCGGCGGTGTGGCGGAAAACGCCGGAACCATGCGCAGGAATACCTGATGAACCTGGATAAGCGATGTGCCGGCCTGTTGCTGCACCCGACTTCGTTGCCATCGGGCACCCTGGCGGATGCCGGGCGCTGGCTGGATTTTTTGCAGGCAGCGGGCATGAGCAAGTGGCAGATGCTGCCGCTTGGCTTGCCGTTGAGTGGGTTGTCGCCATACCAGTGCGCCTCGGCGTTCGCGGTGAATCCGGCGCTGTTTCCTGCTGAAATCCGGGTGGATATGCGGCGGTTTTCACCCTGGCGCAGGACACAGGCGCACTGGCTCGACGACTATGCGCGCTTCATCGTCATCAAGTCCGAGCAGGGCGGTGCGTCCTGGACCGACTGGCCGCAGGCACTGCGTGATCGTGACCCGGCCACGCTGGCGGCTTTCGATCTCGCGCATGGCGATCAATTGCGCGAGATCATGCACGCCCAGTTTCGCGCCGCCGTGTTCTGGCGGCGCATGCGCGCGGAGGCGGCGCAGCGCGGTATCCAGCTATTCGGCGATATGCCGATTTTTGTCGCGCACGACAGCGCCGATGTGTGGGCGCGGCGTGATCTGTTCCTGCTGGATGCCGAGGGCCATCCCACCGTCGTAGCCGGGGTGCCGCCGGATTATTTCTCCGAAACCGGGCAGCGCTGGGGCAACCCGCACTACAACTGGGCTGCGATGCAGGCCGACGGATTTGCCTGGTGGCAGGCGCGGCTGGGTGCGCATTTCGAGTGGTTCGACTGGGTGCGCATCGACCACTTTCGCGGCCTGGCGGCGGCCTGGGCGATCCCCGCGAGCGAACCCACGGCTATTCACGGCCAGTGGGTGCCTACGCCCGGCGCCGCCCTGTTGCAGGCGGTATCCGACGAAATGGGCGAGCTGTCGCTGGTGGCTGAAGACCTGGGCATGATCACGCCGGACGTCACCGCGCTGCGCCATCAGTTTGGCTTGCCCGGCATGGCGGTCCTGCAATTTGCGTTTGACGCCCATGCCGACAATCCGCACAAGCCTGAAAACGTGCAGCCCGACACGGTGTATTACACCGGCACGCATGACAATGACACCGTGCTGGGCTGGTGGCGCTCGCTGCCCGACCATGCGCGCCAGCATGTGCGCTGGCAGCTGGGCATCGGTGAATCGGAAGCAGCGCCGGACGAAAGGGTTGTGGACGCGATGATCGAGACCGTGCTGCACAGCCGTGCCGCGCTGGCGATGCTGCCGTTGCAGGATGTGCTGCATCTGGGCAGCGAGGCGCGCATGAATACGCCCGGTACGGACAACGGCAACTGGACCTGGCGTTTTGATTGGGATGAATTACCTAGAGACTTGGCATCCCATTTGCTTGAACAATTACAAAAGTCTCATCGGTGTGGAACGCTGTCCCTCTCATGAAAACGCCCTTGAAAACCTCACCTGACACCCACCTGCCTGCAATCAGCGCGCCGATCCTGCGCGTGCAAAAGGGCACGCATCACGATCCATTCGAGGTGCTGGGCGCCCACGCCGCCCCAGACGGCAGCACGCTGTTGCGCGCTTTCCTGCCGGCGGCCGAAGTGGTCGAAGTAGCCGGTATGCGCATGCAGCGGATTCCGGGCACCGACTGTTTCGAGCTGACGCTACCGGCCGGACAGACGCTTGATCCGCATCCGCAGTTGCGCTGGCAGGACAAGGGCGCGGGCGCGTGGCACACCCTGCAAAGCCCCTACAGTTTTGCGCCGCAGCTCGGCGAGCTGGATTTGTACCTGCTCGGCGAAGGGCGGCATTTTGAAGCCTGGAAAGTGCTCGGCGCCCGCCTGAAAACCATCGACGGCGTGGCGGGTTGCCTGTTCGCCGTGTGGGCGCCAGCGGTGCAGCGCGTCAGCGTCATCGGCGACTTCAACGATTGGGATGGCCGCCGCCATCCGATGCGTTGTCGCGGGGCATCCGGCATCTGGGAATTGTTCATCCCCGGGCTGACGGCAGGGATGGCTTACAAATACGAAATCCTCGGCAGCCACGGCCAGCTGGCCAAAAAAACCGACCCGTATGCGCGCCAGATGTTTGCGCGTCCCGAAACCTCAAGCTGCATTACCGACGACACTCCGTATGCCTGGGCGGACAGCGACTGGATCGCCGCCCGTGCGCATTTCGACTGGCAGCATCGCCCGGTCAGCATTTACGAATTGCATCCGGGTTCCTGGCGGCGGCACGCCGACGGCAGCTTTTATACCTGGGGCGAGCTCACCGCCGAGTTGATCCCCTATGTGCGGGACCTGGGCTACACCCACATCGAATTGCTGCCGGTGGCCGAGCATCCGCTCGACGCCTCGTGGGGTTATCAGGTGTCGGGCTACTACGCGCCGACTGCGCGGTTCGGTTCACCCGACGATTTCCGCGCGTTTGTCGATGCCTGCCACCAGGCTGATATCGGCGTGCTGCTCGACTGGGTGCCGGCACATTTTCCCAAGGACGACTGGGCGCTGGCGCGCTTTACCGGCGAAGCGGTGTACGAGCACGAAGATCCGCGGCGCGGCGAGCATCAGGAATGGGGCACGCTGATTTTCAATTTCGGCCGCAACGAGGTGCGCAATTTTCTGGTCGCCAACGCGCTGTACTGGATCGACGAATTCCACATCGACGGCCTGCGCGTCGATGCGGTCGCGTCGATGCTGTATCTCGACTATTCGCGCAACGAAGGGGAATGGCTGCCGAATCAATATGGCGGGCGCGAAAACATCGAGGCGATTCACTTCCTGCGCGAGATGAACACCGAAGTCCACGCCCGCTTTCCCGGCGTGCTGACCATCGCCGAAGAATCCACTGCGTGGCCGGCGGTGTCGCGCCCGGTCGAACTGGGCGGCCTGGGGTTTTCGATGAAGTGGAACATGGGCTGGATGAACGACAGCCTCGACTACATCGAGAAAGAGCCGGTCTATCGCAAGTACCAGCACAACCAGCTTACTTTCAGCCAGATGTATGCATGGACTGAAAACTTCGTGCTGCCGCTGTCGCATGACGAAGTCGTGCACATGAAGAAAAGCCTGCTCGACAAAATGCCGGGCGATGTCTGGCAGCGCTTTGCCAACCTGCGTTTGTTTTATGCCTGGCAGTACGCGCATCCCGGCAAGAAATTGCTGTTCATGGGCAGCGAGTTCGGCCAGTGGAACGAATGGAAGGAATCCGGCCAACTCGACTGGACGTTGCTCGATTTTCCGGCACACGACGGCCTGCGCGCGCTGCTGCGCGACCTCAATCATATGTATCGCAATGAAGCGGCGTTGCATGAATTCGACTTCGATCCACGCGGGTTTCGCTGGATTGATTGCCACGATGCGGATCAGTCGGTGCTGAGCCTGGTGCGGCAAGGGCGGCACGACGCTGACAAGCTGGTGATTCTGCTGAACTTCACCCCGGTTCCGCGTCATGGCTACCGGATTGGCGTGCCGGGGAATGCGGCCTGGCAGGAAGTGCTGAACACCGACTCGGAATTTTATGGGGGCGGAAACCTGGGCAACGGCCAGTTGTTGCATTCGCAAAAACAGGCCTGGATGGGGTTCGAGCACTCAATCGAGGTCAGCTTGCCGCCGCTGGGTGCCATTTTCCTTAAGCCCCACTCATAAAAAATTACCTTCGAAAATAATAATTAAAAAGTGAAAAGTGACAATTGCGGAGCAGTCAAAAAATAATGAAACGCGGAGCAATGAAAATTCTGTTTGTAGCCAGCGAGGCCTACCCGCTGGTGAAAACCGGCGGCCTCGGCGATGTGCTCTACAGCCTGCCGCATGCCGTGCATGCGCGCGGAGCGGATGTCCGACTGCTGCTGCCGGGCTATCGTGCGCTGTTGCGTCAGCTCGAGCAGGTGCGCATCCTCGGCTGGATCGATGTGCGCGGCGCGGAGGGCATCATCAGCGCGCGTATTCTGGAAACGCGCCATCCCGATTATGCGTTCCCGCTGTGGGTAGTAGATTGCCCGCCCTTGTTTGACCGCCCCGGCAATCCTTACGTCAACGCCAACGGGCAGGACTGGCTGGACAACGCCGAGCGCTTCACGGTGTTTTCGCGCGTGGCTGCGCTGCTCGCGCTCGACTCGCTGGATCTCGGCTGGAAGCCGGCCGTGGTGCATACACACGACTGGCAGACCGGGCTGGTGGCGGCGTTTCTGGCTGATCATCCCGCGCGCCCCAAATCCGTATTCACCATCCACAATCTGGCGTACAGCGGCTTTTTTCCGCATGGTGATTTCGTGCGGCTGCAGCTTCCCAGTCACTGGTGGTCGCCCGAAGGTGTCGAGTTCCACGGCGGCCTGTCCATGTTGAAGGCGGGGATTGTCTACGCCGACGCCATCACCACGGTGAGCCCGACCTATGCTGCCGAAATCTGCACGCCTGAATTCGGCTACGGTCTGGATGGGCTGCTGCTGTCGCGCAAATATAAGTTGCATGGCATTCTCAATGGCGTCGATACGAATTTGTGGGATCCGCATACCGACGTGCGCCTGCCCGCCCACTATTCGATGGGCCGCATCCTGCCGGGCAAGCGCCGCAACAAGCAGGCGCTGCTCGAACGTTTTCTGCCCACGGTCGACGATGCTGCGCTTGGCGCACCCTTGCTGGGCCTGGTGGGGCGACTGGTCGAGCAAAAAGGCATTGATTGGGTGCTGGCGGCGATTCCGCTGTTGCTGGCCGAAACCGATGTGCGCTTCGTGTTGCTGGGCAGCGGCCAGGTGACCTACGAACAGACACTGACGCGGCTGGCCAAGCAACACCCGGATCGGGTGTTCGTCGAGATCGGCTACGACGAGTCGCTGGCGCACCTGATCGAGGCCGGTGCGGACATGTTCCTGATGCCATCGCGCTTCGAGCCGTGTGGATTGAACCAGATGTACAGCCTGCGCTACGGCACCCCGCCGATCGTATACAACACCGGCGGACTCGCCGACACCGTGGTGGATGCGAGCGAATCCGCACTGGCCGACGCCAGTGCCAATGGCTTTGTGTTTGTTACGCCCGACGTGACGGCGTTTCTTGACGCCATTCGGCGTGCGCTTGAACTTTATCGCCGCCCCGCCCCGTGGCGGCGGCTGCAGCAAACCGGCATGCAGCAGTCGTTCGACTGGGCGGACAGCGCCGCACATTATCTTGCGTTGTATTCCGCTTGAATTCAGAGCATCAAACTTCGGGAACCCCCATGCCAGATCAGACATTCAACCGCTCCTGTCAAACCACTCTGGAGCCGATGCCGGTGACGGCTGACGCCATCAAGCAGGACATCAAGCAGTATCAGTACTACCACCTGGGCCGGATTCAGGGCTGTCCGCCGGTCTACACATATCGGGCGCTGGCGTGGACGCTGCGCGACCGTCTCATGTCGGACTGGATGAACACCTATGCCCGGCGCGACCTGCCGGGCAAGCGGCGTGCGTATTACATGTCGCTGGAGTTCCTGATCGGGCGCGCCTTGTCCAACCATGTGCTGAACCTGGATCTGGACCAGACGACCCGGACTGCGTTGCAGGATTTCGGCCAATCGCTGGAAACCCTGGTGGAAGAAGAACCCGACGCCGGTTTGGGCAACGGGGGCCTGGGTCGGCTGGCCGCGTGTTTCATGGACAGTTGCGCCACCCTTGATCTGCCGGTGATGGGCTATGGCATTCACTACGAGTACGGCATGTTTCGCCAGCGCATCGAAAACGGCTACCAGAAAGAAGACGCCGACCATTGGCTACGCGACGGCAATCCGTGGGAAGTCGAGCGGGTGGAGTTTACCCAGACTGTCCAGTTTGGCGGACGTACCGAGCACTTTCACGACAAGGAAGACGTGTCCCATGCGCGTTGGGTCGATACCAGCGACGTGCTGGCCATTCCCTTCGACATGCCGATATCGGGCTATCGAAATTACGCCGTGAATACCCTGCGCTTGTGGAAATCAGCCGCCACCGACGCGTTCAATCTCGATGAATTCAATGCCGGCAGCTACACCGAGGCAGTGCAGGAAAAGAATCACGCCGAGCACATCTCCATGGTGCTGTATCCCAACGACAGCAGCGAGAACGGCAAGGAGTTGCGCCTGCGCCAGCAATATTTCCTCGCCTCGGCCAGCCTGAAAGATGCGCTGCGACAGTGGCTGGCGGCAGGCAATAGCGATTTGTCGAAATTTGCCGAACACAACGTGTTTCAGATGAACGACACGCACCCCACGATCGCGGTGGCCGAACTGATGCGGCTGCTGATGGATGAATACAGGCTGACCTGGGACAAGGCCTGGGCGATCACCACCCAGTGCATGGCCTACACCAATCACACGCTGCTGCCCGAAGCGCTGGAGCGTTGGTCGGTTGCGCTGTTCGAGCGTTTATTGCCGCGCCCGCTGGAAATCATTTACGAGATCAATGCCCATTTCCTGCGCGCCGTGTCCTTGAAATGGCCCGGCGATATTGAGCGCCAGCGCCGCATGTCGATCATCGAAGAAGGCGACGTGCGGCAGGTGCGGATGGCGTGGCTCGCGATAGTCGGCAGCTTTTCGGTCAACGGGGTCGCGGCATTGCATTCACAGCTGTTGAAGGACGGTCTGTTCCGCGACTTTGTCGACTTGTGGCCGGGAAAATTCAACAACAAGACCAATGGCGTGACGCCGCGCCGCTGGGTCGCGCATGCCAACCCCGGGATGAGCGCACTCATCACCGGTGAAATCGGCGACGGCTGGGTGGCGGATCTGTCGCAACTCGACAAGCTCAAACCGCTCGCCGCACTCGGCAACCATGCCTTTCACGCCGACTGGCACGCGGCCAAACGCGCCAACAAGCAACGCCTGGCCGAGCTGGTCAAGGCGGACTGTGGCGTCGAGTTCAATCCCGATGCCCTGTTCGATGTGCAGGTCAAACGCATCCACGAATACAAGCGGCAGTTGCTCAATGTCCTGCATGTGATTCATCTGTACAGCCGTATCAAGAAGGGCCACATGCAGGGCTGGGCTGATCGCTGTGTGTTGATCGGCGGCAAGGCTGCGCCGGGCTATGCGATGGCCAAGCGCATCATCAAACTGGTCAACAGCGTGGCCGATGTGGTGAATAACGACCCCGACGTGAAAGGTCGACTGAAAGTCGCCTTCCTGCCCAACTACCGGGTGTCGAGCATGGAAATCATCGCCCCCGCGACGGATGTATCGGAGCAGATTTCAACTGCAGGCAAGGAAGCCTCGGGAACCGGAAACATGAAATTCATGATGAACGGGGCACTCACCATCGGCACTTACGACGGCGCCAATATTGAAATTCTCGACGCCGTGGGCGAGGAGAATTTCTTCCTGTTCGGGCTGCGCGCTGACGAAGTCGATGCCCTGCGCGGGAATTACCATCCGGAAAGTTATATTGCGGAGGATCACGAACTGCGCGAGGTGATCGAACTGATTGCCTCGGGGCATTTCAACCCGTGCGAACCCGGCATTTTCGACATGATTCTGGGCGCGATCCAAAGCCCGCATGACCCCTGGATGACGCTGGCCGATTTCCGCAGCTATGTCGACGCCCAGCACCTGGTATCGTTGGCCTGGCAGGACAAGGCGAACTGGACGCGGATGAGTATTCTCAACACCGCTGCATCCGGCTTTTTCT
>JAAPAA010000130.1 GCA_012274165.1 Thiobacillaceae bacterium | reverse complement strand
TTCCGCGCCAACCACAAGTGCGGTCGTTGACTCGGTCACCGAACCTCGCACGCGACCGCCCATCTGTTCGACCGCATGATACGCCTCCTCGCGGGACATCGATGCCAGAGTGCCTGTGAACACAAATGTCATCCCTGCCATCGCCCCTTCCGTCCCGGGGGCGACGTACTCTGACGGCGAGCCAAACTGCATCAGCGCCCGCACATCGTCAGCACTTCGGGGTGAGTCTGCCCAATCCCGAAGCGCTCTCCACATCGCAGGGCCGGCCGCGTCCATCAATTTTGCTAACGGCTGCGGGTAAGCCGCCGGCAGTGTTGTGCTGCCTGTGCTTTGCGAGACGCTCGTGTGGAAGACGATCTCTCCCACCTTGGTTTGAACACGGTGCTCAGTCGTCTCCGTGTCTACGAGGCCCTGCTTGATGCCTGCCTCAAACCGAAGGTACTCAATGTCGTCCCGTGAAGACGGCACCTCTATCGTCCGTAGCTGGGCGATAGCATCCCTGAACTGCTCCCATGTGCCCATCGCGGCGGCGATCTTTTGCGCATACTGAGGGCCAAGGCCTTTGATCGCGAGGGCGTTGAGTAGATCAGCGAGAGGCCATCGCTTCTCGGGACCGCATACCTTGCGTGCCCAGATCTCACGGAAATAGTCGACGGGGTGCCCAAGGATCTCACCCGTGTCAGCGTCGATTGCTTCAATGAGCGCGTGGGCAGGCAGCCGCCTGTGCTTGCCATCTTGCAGCAGGGTCACCTTGAACGTCTCTCCAGATGGCTCAACGTGAACCACATCAAGCGGTGGACTGCTGGGAGAAAGTCGAACCCGAGCTAGAGGCTTATCCGGCATCGTGTACTTTGACCTCAGGCAAGGGCGACCACCTCAGCCCGGCAGGATCACGGATCGTTCGATCTATGACGCTCGTCCCCTTTTCCGCCGATCATCTTCTTGCTGATCGAGGAACGTCATGATCTCTTCGAAATCTTCGTCCATGTCCTTTTCAGTGACAGGCCAGTCGCCCCACCGAAATTCATATCCAGTCCGATATAGTTGCCCGAGACGCTTGCGAACCGCGACTACATGCCTCGACGCACGTTTGCGAAAAATAGTAGCCATGCGGTCTATGAGGCTGCGGATTTCGGCTGCTTGCCCCTCCGCCAACAACTGCTCGAAGATCGACAGCTCACGCTTCAAGGGCGAGGTGTTCTGATCATCCAATGGTGGCAGCCAGCGTACGTTGGGGAACCTCGGTTCGCCTTGAAGGTAAACCGCACCAAAAATGACACGTCCAATCAGGTCCGCGTCGGTGAATTTCTCTAGCTGATCGACAATCGATCCATCCGTGGTGAGGCCAAGATTTAACCGATATCGAGGCATCGGTTGATCAATTACCAGAGCGGAGCGTCGTCCATTCATCCATTCGTGACAACCATCTTGGAGGAAAGTGACGCCGCAAATCTCGTCACCGGACAGCTTAGACAGTTGTTGATTGAGAACCTGCGTTGCGATTTGCGTACCGCCTTTGGTGATGGTGCCAAAAGAGAACGCCCGGTCCTCAAACCGAGCCGGCCGGCGCTTCATCAGCGTTACCGACATAGAGTCTGGCACGCTGCCTCCGATGTGGCCGCACCAGTAAGTCAATAGCTTCTGCGGCTCGCCATTGAGGTCCATGCGAACCTGTATGTCGCCGTGCTGCATCTTTCGCTCCCGCGACTCGCGCGCGGAGCCTATCACAGCCCGTAGGGCTACCGACTGCGGGCGGCTTCGGCGAGTGTGCTTGAGATTGAGCGGCGCAACGCGCTTCCGCCTTCGCTAAAGCTACGGCGGACAAGTCGCTTATTGCGCCCTACGCGCTATTTGCAGCGTGGGTGACGGGTTTCTCAAGGGCTCAGCCCATCTACTTTACGATGGGCTGGAGAGCCGCCGCCGTTTGTGGCATAACTTCACGATGACATTTACCCGCATCACGATCGATCCGGCCGTCTGCACCGGCAAGCCTTGCATCCGGGGACTGAGGTTCCCGGTGGCCCGTCTGCTCGGGCTTTTAGCCGCCGGTGAGACGCGCGGGCAGATACTCAAGGCCTATCCTTATCTCGAACCAGGCGACATCGATGAGGCGCTGCGCTACGCCGCCTTCCTGGCCGAGGACGAGACCGTCGCGCTCGCTCCGACGAGTTGATGCGTGAAGTTTCTGATCGACATGCCGCTTTCGCCGGAACTGGCGACGTGGCTCAGTGACCAGGGACACGATGCCGTTCACGCCGCCGAATTGGGTCTTAGTCGCGCGCCAGACGACGACATCATGGCCCATGCAAAGCAGGAGCGTCGGACCATCGTCACTGCCGATCTCGACTATCCACGCCTGCTTGCGCTCGCGCGGGCGGCCGATCCAAGTCTGATCCTATTCCGAAACGGTGACTGGAGCGAGGCAGACGTCATCGCGCGTATGGGCGAGGTTTTGCGGGCGCTGACAGCGGCCGATATTGCGCAGAGCATTATCGTAGTCGACCGGGATCGCGTGCGCAGACGCAGATTGCCGATTGGCCCGTAGCCCGTAGGGCGCAATCGCTTTATTGCGCCACTTTAGGACCGATCCGTAATCCTGTCGGTTAGCCGCGAAGCTGCCCAGACGGCGCAATGCGCTTCCGCCTTCGCTAAAGCTACGGCGGACAAGTCGCTTATTGCGCCCTACGGGCTTCGCGGGGGAGGGAAAAAAGATTCACCCCAGCCCCTGCAACTCCGCCGGCAGCGCATAGGCCCATTGCGTGATCGAGCCGGCGCCCAGACAGACCACGTAGTCGCCGGGCTTGGCCAGGCTCTTGACCAGCGCCGCCAGCTTCTCGGGCGCTTCCAACGCCAGCGCCTGGCGGTGGCCGTGCGCGCGCAAGGCCGCCACCAGCGCGTCGCGGTCGACGCCGGCGATCGGCGCCTCGCCGGCCGGATAGACCGGCGCGATAATCACCGCATCGGCGTCGTTAAAGCACGACGCGAATTGCTCGAACAAATCGCGCAGCCGCGTATAGCGGTGCGGCTGCATCACCGCGATCACCTGGCCCTTGGCGCTCTCGCGCGCGGCGCGCAAGACGGCGGCGATCTCCACCGGATG